>JAZSIL010000265.1:0-17357 GCA_045533785.1 Bacilli bacterium | reverse complement strand
TATTGCACTTGGTGGAATATTCAATTTTGAAAATGCAAAGAGTTTCTTTCCCAAGTCTTTTAGCGAGGCTCGGGAGTAAGATTGCTACTCATAAGTAATAGAATATGACCCCATGGTAAAAGTGCAACAGCCTGTTGCACTTTTTTATCCTCTTGATAATTTTAACATAATGGTCACCATACTTACTATCAATTTTTAGTTCGGTAAGTAATTTTCCTATTTCCCAATAGGAAGATGTAACTGTGGTGTTAACTTGTTTAGCAACTTGAATACGTGAGTGCTCAATTACTTCAACAGTCTGTTGTAGCAATTTCTTGTATTCATTTTCATTAAATTCAATACTCTCTAAAGGATTTACGGAAACTTCGTTTCCAACGATTTGATTTTCTTTTTTCATAATTTTAGAAAATTAAAATTTTAAACATTACAAATCAGGAGATGGGGACTCCCAATTTTTTTCTATTCTTTTTTAGATTTAAACCAAAAGCTTAAATCACAATACAAATGTTCTTAGTCGGACTGCAAGACACTGTCCTCTCCTAATTTTAATTTTCAGCAGTGACACAAAGGTAGTGAAAAATCATGTGACAAGCAAGAAGATGAGGTGAAATCTGCAGCAAAAAACTTGCTTCCTACAGTGATTTAAAACAAACCTTTAAAACGATTGAAATTTTTATTATAAAATAATTTGAGTATTGTAAAAATATATTAAATTTGCAACGATAAAGCTGAAAAATCTACCATAGAGTAGAATAATATTTCAAAGACATATAAAAGGCATTTACAACGCTTGTTTTGACGTTCTGAAACTTCGCAACTTTCAAGAAATTGTCTGTCAAAGCAAAACAACGTAGATGCCCCTTACGTGTGTATTTCAAATTTACACATTACTCATTGTAGGGACGTAGCGTGCTGCGTCCACCTACTTGAGAATAGGTGTAGTGTATACATATCGGCGTGGGGCTGCGTTGTTCGTTTTACAGACATGGTAATGCGAAGACCACAGAACGTGAAACGGGCAATAGTCAGTTCCACGCTTTTTTTGTGTAGTTATGAAGAAAGCATTAAACTACAATTTATTTTGTGTTATTGTATTCATGTGTTTCAATCGCAGAGTTACGACAAAGTTATTAGCGAGTCTTATTAAATATTTATAATAATATAAAAAAGAACTCTAATCCTGAAAGTCTAAGAACCTAAAAAGTTTGTAGGAGTGTATGTTGAAAATAAACTAGGAGATTCTAGCATATATTTTTCTGCAAAGTCACTAGTTAGGAGTTCTATAAAAGAACATTTTGAAGATAAAGATATAGTGTATCAGAATGCTGTTGTGAAGCAATATGAGATAAATGATAATAAAAATAATATTAGGAGATATGATAGTCTCTTCAATTCCAAAAGATATTAAGTAAATAGATTTAAATATTGAAAATTATATTTTATAAAAGCAAGATTCTTATTTTATAATGAGCGAACTAATATATGGACATGATTATGCATATAAAATATGTTATATATAACGTCAGTTTTACAATTAATAGTATTAATAAATAGAAGAAAATGAATAAATTTAAGGCTATAAACAATAACCGATTTCCTGAACCTATAGGAGCATATTCAAATGGGCTTATAGTTCCTATATCAGATAGAAAACTGATTTTCTTGACAGGTCAAGTAGCATTAAACTCGGATGGTACTGTTGCATTCCCGAATGATGTTGGGGCACAGACGGAATTTATATTTGAAAACATAAGGATTTTGCTTAAAGAGGCAGATGCAGATATTTCTGACATTGTTAGAGTAGTAGTGTATCTAACTAATATGAATGACTTTAAGACAGTATCGCCTGTGAGAAATAAGTATTTAAAAGAAACAAGACCAGTAAGCACTTTGGTGGAGGTTAATAGGCTTTCTGTAGAAGGTTGTCTAGTCGAAATTGAGGTAACAGCAATTAAATAGTAGATTTTATGCATAGTGTGTTTATTTCGTATTCAACAAATGATGTCGATGTTGCAGAATTTGTTTGTGATATGTTGGAAAGAAATGGAATAGAGTGTTGGATAGCCCCTCGTAATGAAATTGGAGGAAAGGGATTTGCAGAAATGATAGTTGATGCAATAAAACAGTCTAGTATATTATTATTAATATCTTCTTCTTCTATTTTGAATTCTGATCATGTTTTAAGTGAGGTTTCTATTGCTTTTGATGAAAAAAGAATAATATTGCCATTTAAAATAGATGTGTCTCAATATAATGCTAATTATAGATATTATTTGAGTCGAAAACATTGGATTGATGCTTTCCCAGAACCACAACGAAAAGTGCAAGAGTTATTAGAGACTATAAAATATTTGCTTGCGAATGATAATATTTCTGTAAATACCAAAGGTGAACGTGGATTATTAGAAATTGCGGAACGTAATAGAAAAGAATTTTGTTCTTTAAACAAGGATAAAAGATATTCTTCTTGTTTAAGTATAGAATCAAATGAATTTATTGATAATTATCATCGATATGATAAGATAAAAAGAATAGATGTTCTTAATTCCAAAACAGGAAATTATTCTAGCTATCGTTGGTTAGAACTTACAAATGTCAGTAATCAAACGACAAATTTTATTTGGCATAGAGAATGTGGAGAAACAAAGGCTAGATTCACACAAATGAGAGTAAAAGCTAGATTAAATACTATAAAAGGCGAACAATTGGTTGTAGAGTCTTTAGTAGATGTTCAACCTAATTTTATCCAAGTCTTCAAAATATATTTTCCATTTGCGTTATTGCCAGGAGAGTCAATAAAAATATTTTATAGATTGGATTGGCCAGGTGAACTTATGGCATATTATGATGGAGAGTTAAGTCAAAGTATTTCTCTTACAAGGTATGTTTGTGGAACAGGCGAGTTATTTTTTGGAATACTTGATTCTTCAAAAATGCTTGATTTTTCTGTAACTAAATTAAATTCAAATTTTGTTGAAGAAGAATGTGAGGAAAAGATTTCTTTATTCTCAGTAGAAGATGAACCCGAGTTTGATAATATGCCTAACCGAGATTTGAGTGGAGCATACTTTGTAGATAAGGATTCTAATACAAATAGGTTGTATAGATTAAAATACAAAGTATTTTCGGACTTGTGTGATGAAGATCTTTTTTAATATGGAAATTTTAAATATTAGTTTAATACCTACGCTTTTTAAAACAGGTGTCTAAGTTAAGAATTAATTTTATATCTTAGCTACCGGTGCCCGCAAAAAAAATAATTTCACCCAATAGTAAAGTGAACATTAATCGCCAATGTCAGTTGCTAGGTTTGAGTAGTACAGCTTTTTATTATAATCCCAAGCCTGTTATTAAAATGGATTTATCATTGATGCGTGTAATAGATGAGATTCATTTAGAACCCCACGGCAAAAGTGCGACAGCCTGTCGCACTTTTTATCTTCTAGATAATTTTAACATAGCAGTCACCATACTTACTCTCAATTTTTAGTTCGGTAAGTAATTTACTTATTTCCCAATAGGAAGATGTTACTGTGGTGTTAACTTGTTTAGCAACTTGAATACGTGCGTGTTTAATTACTTCAACAGTCTGTTGTAGCAATTTCTTGTATTCATTTTCATTAAATTCAATACTCTCTAAAGGATTCGCAGAAACTTCGTTCCTTACAATAGGATTTTCTTCTTTCATAATTTTAGAAAATTAAAACATAAAACATTATAATTCAGGAGATGGGGACTCCCAGTTTATTCACAATTCATCAGATTCAACCCTTTGGTTAAAATCACAATACAAATGTTCTCTGTCGGACAGTAAGGCTCCGTCCTTTACTAGTTTTAATTTTCAGCAGTGACGCAAAGGTAGTGAAAAATCATGTGACAAGCAAGAAGATGAGGTGAAATCTGTAGCAAAAAACTTGCTTCCTACAGTGATTTAAAACAAACCTTTAAAACGATTGAAATTTTTATTATAAAATAATTTGAGTATTGTAAAAATATATTAAATTTGCATCATAAAGCTGAAAGTTCTACTAAAGTGTAGAAAAAATCTTTAAGACATATAAAAGGCATTTACAACGTATTTTTTTGATGTTCTGAAACCTCGCAACGTTCATGAAATTGTCTGTCAAAAAAATGCAACGTGAATGCCCCATAAGTGTGTATTTGTTCATTACACATTATTCATTGTAGGGACGTAGCGTGCTGCGTCCACCTACATGAATTTTGGTGTATTCTATTACATATCGGCGTGGGGCTGCGTTGTTCGTTTTACAGACAAGGTAATGCGAGACCTCAGAACGTGAAGCGGACAATTGTCAGCTTCACGCTTTTTTTATGTCTTATCAAAAAGAAAAATATCATCCTATAAAAATTAATAATATCATGGTACCGTGTTTTGAATGGTTTACAACTTGGATAAAATTGGTAGAAGCATCTCATTTGCAAGGTGTGAAGGATGGTGTTATATATTACAAAGAAAGTTCTTATGACATAGTTACAAACGAGTTTGTAAAATTTAAAAAAGAAGAATTGTCCAAATTAATCAGCCACAAGATAGAGATTCAGGCAAATAAGAATGCTGTAGAACTTCTTGAAAAGCCTGCTGTTTATGCATTATCCAAATATAATGTTTTGTCAGAAAGAAATCTAAAAGAAATTCCTTTGGATAAAGGAGTTATTTATTGCAAATTACCTGCAAATGAAGAATTGTCAAAGGTACTTATTGTTAATATAGAAAACTGCACAAGAAATGTTATTGTTGCTGCATTTTCATACATTGCTAGTTTGGTAGAGAAATCACGAACATCAAATATTGATTGTGTAGAAGGTAAAAAAATATGTCCAATACGTGATTGTCCCACATTATTACCTCAACTTCTACTAGAAAGTGAAGAAGAATTTAAAGAAAAATCTTTAATAGTTTATGATAGAAAAAAAGAAAGATTAGTATTCTCAGACGATGGGACTCCGTTCTTAAATGATAGAATGGCAGAGGCATACTATATTTTTGTCTTATTGTATCCAGGAGTTTCATTTATAAAATTACGAGAACAAAGATATCAACAAATCTTATTAAATATTTATAATAACATAAAAAAGAACTCTGATCCTGAAAGTTTGAGAACGACAATTAAAAAGTTTGTAGGAATGTATGATGAAAATAAAATAGGAGATTCTAGTTTCTATTTTTCTGCAAAATCTCGTATTAGAAGTTCAATAAAAAAACATCTCAAAGACAAAGATGTAGTGTATCAGAATGTTATTCTAAAGCAATATGAAATAAATGATGATAACGAAGTTCTCGGGGCTGGTAAAGTACTCTTTATTCCTTACGATATTGACTAGATTTCAATATTGAAGAATAGGTAACTACTTGATAAACTTTTAGTAACTTGCAACAAAAATCGTTAATATTATTATATCGGAATAGATTCGCAACGGGGTAAAAGTGCGAGGAATAGTTATGGTAAAAGTAGAAAATTATGGAGATAAAATGACTTTTATTGCGGATGATGAAAAAGGTTGGTCTAGTTCAATAAAAGTTGACACAGTGCATTTAACCTTTACCAACCTACTTATCTCATATTAATGATTATCTAACCTTTGCGTGATATTCTGCTCTTGCACGTGCATCATGATAATCACGTTCAGAATAATAATCACTTTTGTGCTTTTTGCTGACCTATTTTTGCTAGTTATAGCATAGTTAAATATAGTGCTTGATTTTATTGAAATTGGCATAATTCTAAAATTAGTTAATGCTTTTTTGAAAAGATTTCAAAGTCATTTTAGTATTTTAAATGTAAACTACTAATTATATTGTTTAACCTAATTTATCGGTAAATTTACTTAAGTATTGGTAGATAAAGATATGGAATTAAATAAAGATTTGTTTATAATACCCATAGAAGAAGGAAATATAATCTATTCGCCTCTTCGTCGTGGTGTGTTTTGGGCGAACAAAGAAGCGACTCTTCTTGTTCGTAAATTTCTTGAATCTGGTAGGTTGGAGGTTTCTTCAGATGACAAAGTGCAACAATATTTGTATGAACTATCAAAAGTGGTTGCTAATGAACCAGAAGTGAAGTTGAAACCTTCTACTAATAGTTTGGTGATTATTTTGTCGCAAATTTGCAATTTAGCTTGTACATATTGTTATGCTCAAGAGGCGAGATCAAAAGAGGTGTTATCAAAAGATAAATTAAAAATAGCGTATGATTTTGTTCTTGCTGATGCGAATCCAGAAAAGTACTTTACATTCATAGGTGGTGGGGAACCATTTGTTACATGGGATACCATAGAATGGTCTATAAATTATATTAACCAACATAAATCCACAAGTGATAAAGTGTCATTTTCAATAACTAGCAATGCAACCTTATTTGATGATTATAAAATAGCATTTTGTAAAGAAAATAATATACATATTGGCGTTTCATTTGAAATTATTAAGAATGTACAAGATAGTCAACGTCCATTTTATAAATCAAGTAAGAGTACATTTGACGTCATTCATAATAATATAAAGAGACTAATAGATAGTGGTATATCTTTTGGTATACGTTCAACTATTACAAAACAAAATGTGTCATTAATGCCTGAAATGGTAAAGTTTGTTGTTGATAATTATCCAACACTTAAGCGTTTACATTTTGAGCAAGTAACAGATTCTTCTCAAAATAATGCGGATTTTTACAAAGAATTCATAGATTATTTCTTTAAGGCACGAACTATTGGAAAAGAATGTGGAATTGATGTCTATAATTCTATTTCTAATTCTGTATTTAGAATTAAACATTGTTTTTGTGGAGGTGAAACTTGTATTACTCCTACAGGAGCGATTGTTGCATGTCATCGTATATCATCAGAGAATGATAAAGGATATAATGTCTTTAATTATGGAAGAATAACAAAAGAGGGATTGGAAATTTCGGATTTTAAGTACAATTCATATCTAGAATTTACAAATAGAAAGAAGCAGGAGTGCGAAGAGTGTTTTGCATTTTGGCATTGTGCGGGAATTTGTCCAATGGAAAGAGTTGTGTTGTCAGATCAACAATTACTTAATAAGTGTGATTTTACAAGGGAAATAGTAAAACGTATTTTAATAGAAAGAATCATTCAACAAGAAAAATAGAAATATTTGAATTTGCTTATATTGTAATATTAAATTATAGAGAATTATACTTATGATTGTAAAATATGATAAAAGTTAGAAAGGAGGTGTATAAAAATGGGTGCAAATAAATATGTAAGCGAATTAATTTTTTTAGATGTTAATGTAGCTGTACAATGTGATTGCTCAGATCCTGGAACTGGTGCAGATGATTGTAAATGTGAAGATCATTAACCATATAGGTGTGAGTTAGTAATAGTACTTGTTTTTACATAGGCTATTAAATCTAGTGATACAAGATTATTATAGTTAGTTTCTGCAAAAATATTATAATATAATTTTAAATCTAAAACAAAAGTTTAATTCATATAATAAACCATCTATTTTGCAGAAACTAGCATAGATATGATTGTGTATAATAATATAAAGGATAAGTATATTGTCTTGTTTTGTAGAAGATTTCAATATTAAGGAATGAGAATTCTTGAAAAGCAATATTCATATTTTATTTCATAATGATTTACTATAATAAATGCTAATATTTAAATTTTTGATTATGTATATACCAAAAAAAGAGAATTATCAAGTTATTAGTGGTGTCTTGTATGACGTTAATCAAAATGATTTCGTAGCTAGAACATGTCAAGGTACTTGTTTAGGTAATTGCAACGCCCCTATGTTGTTGGAGGAAGTTTAAAACTTCTAAAATTTTAATAAAAAAGGGACTTACTTCTTGTTATAAGTTATAAGTCCCTTTTTTGTTATATAGCATAAATCCTATAAGTTATTTTCAGTTATGAGGTTATCAAAGTTTGTACATATTTTTGATATTAATGAGTCAATAATAGCATTATATCATTCGCTAACCATTGAATGTGTATTCTTTTCAAATGGTGAATTAGATAAAATCTTAAAAGATGAGAAATCTAAAGAGTTTAAATATTTAAAAGAGCATTATTTTGTTGTTTCTTGTGACTATGATGATATCTTTTTGTATAATAAGTCTTTGTTGTTATTGAATAAACCATCTCTGGCAAATGTTTATGTATTAACAAGCGAAAATTGCAATTTTGCTTGTAAATATTGTTTTCTTTCAAAATTGACTCATGAAAATAATGTTAGCAGAAATATGACCACGAAGGTTGCGGATGAGATGATTGATATGTTAAGTCGCCAATATAAAAAAGATTCTTCTGATTATGAGAAATTCATTAGTTTTTTTGGTGGTGAACCTTTGCTGAATTTTAGTATTATAAGATACATAGTAGATAAGATTGAATTACTATCACAAGAAGGAAAATTTCCAAGTAATATAAAATGGGGGGTTATTACTAATGGTTCATTACTTAACAAGGAAATTATAAATTATTGTATGCTCCATAAAATAGCAATAGGAATCTCATATGATATTATTGAAGAAGCTAGTAAAGAAAGAATTAATAAGTTAGGGAATTCTACTTTTTACGAGACTTTGGATAAGATTAATATGTGTAAGGAAATGAATGTGGAATTTTCTTTATCAGTTACTGTAACAGAGAAAATATTGGATAATCAAGAAAAAGTAATAGATGAGATAATAAATTTATCTCCTAGTTCTGTGAGTTTGAATATGTTAATCATACCAGATAAATCAGAATTTAATTCTATTTATTATGAACGTTATGCAAGTTTTTTGATATATGCATATGCTAGATTACGTGAGGTAGGGATATACGAAGATAGGATAATGAGAAAAGTTAAATCATTTACAAAACAACGACTTTATTATTATGATTGTTGTGCAACAGGGGGGAACCAATTGGTGGTTAGATATAATGGTAAGGTTGGAGTATGTCATGCGTTTATGAATTCAGATAAATTTTTTAATGCTTCAGTTTTTGATAAGGAATTTTCTTTATTAAAAAATAAGGATACGATATCTTGGTCTCAGAGAACTCCATTAAAAATGGATGCTTGTATAAAATGTGAGTGCCTAGGTATATGTGGTGGAGGTTGTGCATATATAGCAGATAAAATGTCTGGAACTATAAATGGTTTAGATGAAGGTTTCTGTATCGTAACTAAGAAGATATTGAAATGGTTAATATGTGATTTGTTTGATAGTATTAATAAAAATAAATAATTACTTACTTTTATGTATTTGTATTAAACTAATATAAAGTTGAATTTCAATATTGAAATATAAGAAATGAAACGTTTACATTTTTTATATTTGTATAGAGATTTTAATAACAAATGCAATCCTTGAAGCTGTTAGAGAGGAATTAATATTTAAAATTATGAGTGAAAAAACTAAAACTGAAAAATTTAAAGAAGCAACCGCTAAGGTTCTTTTTAATACAATGCTTAAACAAGGTTCTGGTAAACCAGAAAATCAAAGAACTAGATAATATATTTTAAATTTACTTAATATATTGTGTTATGTTGAATCAAGATAGTATTTGCAAATTACAAATTATTCAATCTCAAGTAGAATTGAATAATAATGAAGCATATTTTATTTCAAATATGTGTGTAGGTTGTGGAAATGGACCAACAAATTGTCAAAATCAATGGTAGTTTGTTCTATTGTATGAATTAATTAAGAGGGTGACACTTGATGTTATCCTCTTAATTTTGATAGGATGTTTTACAAATAGTCATTAGGTGGATAGTTATTATGGAAAATAATATGCATACAGCTATTTTATGTTTAACTCATAGTTGTAATCTAGATTGTATTTATTGTTTTGAAAAGAAGGATGGTAAGCATGAGATGACCTTATCAGTTGCATGTGATTGTGTTGATAGAATAGTAAAAGCCCATTGCATTGAAAAATTAGAATCAGTGAATATAAATTTCTTTGGAGGTGAACCACTTTTAAAGTTTGAAATAATAAAAGGAGTCTTTAATTATGTTCAGGAATATTATTCAATGTATAAAATCTCATTCTTTATTTCTACAAATGGAACTGTGTTAACAGAAGAAATGAAAGAATGGTTCTCTATTAGAAAAGATAAAATATGTTTAGGTTTGAGTTTGGATGGAGATAAAGATTCTCAGAATTATAATAGAAGTAATTCTTTTGATTTAATAGATATTGATTTTTTTGTGAAAAATTGGCCACAACAAAATTTCAAGATGACTCTTTCTGAATATTCTATTAGAAATTATGCTCATGATGTAAAATATATACATTCCCTTGGCGTAGGAATAAATGGTGGAGATGTTTGTGTAGGAAACTATTCATGGAATAATGAGGAACTATATTCTTTGTTTGCAAAACAATTATTAGAGTTAATAGATTATTATGAGCAGAATAGTGATAAAAGAAATAGTTTGTTTGAGTTAGATTTGGCTGCTTGTACAGCACCAAGAATTGATAGAAAATGTTGTGGTTGTGGAACTTCTATTTCATATTATGAAACAGATGGAATGAAATACCCATGTACGTTTATTGCTCCTATGGGATTTTCTGCAGTTCAATTGCAAAAAATGCAAGAAATAGATTTTAGTAGTGTAAAAAATTTCACGGACGAAGAATGTAAGGATAAATGTTACTTATATAATGTGTGCAAAACGTGTGCCGCTGAGGATTTTATGCTAAGTGGAAGATTTGATGTGCATAATAAGCGGAATTGCGATTTAAAGAAAATAATTGCAATTGCAGTGGCAGAATTGCAAATGCGAAAGATTATAAAAAATCCCAATATTTATGATAAAACAAAAACATATTATACAATAGAGGCAATTAAGAAGATAAGAGAATTATATTTGCCTGAGTATGGAAAATATTTTCAGATAAGTATTTGTTAAGAAAAGTAGACATTAGGAATATAGAGGGTAATAAAATATACAAACTCAATATAGATGATGCTTATTGTTTATAAATAAAGCAAGATTGCTATAAATGAATATGCTATGCAATTTTTTGAAAATTTTATCAGTTACAGACGTAAAGATTCTTCATTAGAAGTTCGGAACATCTATGATGCATTAATCAAAAAGGGCTATTCAACATTTTGTGATGTTTATAGTCTTAAGTCTGGTAATTTTGATGATAATATTAAGAAAATTATAGATTTGTGTACAAACTTCATTCTTGTACTCTCTCAAGAATCAATAGACTCCTGCACCGAGGAAGACGATTGGTTATATAAGGAAATATATGAGGCAATTGAAACACAGAAGAATATAGTTTGCGTATTTATTGGAGATGTGAAATTTCCCAATAATCTTCCTGAATCCATTGCTGGTTTGAGATATCAAAATGGAATAAAATTTGATATTGTATATTTTGATAGTTTTATTGCTAAACTCATATCTCAGTTCTTAGTGCCGAATACGGAGGTTTTTGAAGAGAAATCATCTGATAGTGATTTCCTAGTTGAGAAAGATAAGATAATAAAATATCTAGGTAGAGCCAAAAATGTAGTAATCCCTGATGGAATAAAAATAATTGGAGAGTTTGCATTTAAAGACAAAACAGCCATAGAAAAGATATCATTCCCAGATTCTGTGAGAATAATCGAAGAATCAGCTTTTGAGAGATGTCTTAATGTGTCTTACTTAATACTACCGCAGTCTTTAAAAATTATCAAGAAAAAAGCTTTTAATCGCTGTTTCAATGTGAGTTATGTTCAGTTTAATTCTGAACTAGAACATATTGAACAGGAAGCTTTTGGATATTGTAACAAATTAAAAAATATTATATTAAACTCAAAATTAATTAGCATTGATTCTTCGGCATTTAACAATTGTAGTCAATTAGCATCAATATGTATCTCTGACACAAATGAGTATTATACAGAGACTGAAGGGATTTTATACAATAAAGATATGTCAGTTTTAATCCGTTGCCCAGAAGGATATAGAGCAGATATAGTAATAATCCCCGATTCTGTAACGACAATAGAGTCATGGGCGTTTTATAAGTGTACAAAACTTATAGATGTTATTTTACCTCGAAATATCGAATTTGTTAGAGCAAATGCCTTTAAAGACTGTTGTAATATAAAAAGTATATCTGTTTTTGACAGTATAAAAGAGTTTGATATTAGTGCTTTGGATGGGTGGACTCAAAACCAACAAGTATACTTTAGCAATAGATGCAATCAAGTAATAAGATACAATATAACAAAAAAATTAAAGGAGAACCAAGTATTTGAAACAGCTGAAATATCACAACAATTCATATTAGTTAAAACAACTTTTGAGTCAAGAAATGAAGCCGAAGATATGGCCAGGATGTTATTGGATCGAAAACTCATCGTTTCTGGACAGATTAGTAATCTGCATTCTATATATATGTGGAATGAAGAGGTGAATTCGGAAGATGAAGTAGAGTTATCATGTATTACAACGAGTTCTAGTTATCCTGAAATAGAAGAGTTTATAAAAAGGAATCATTCATATGAATTGTGTGAAATAATATGTGTGCCAATTGTTAAAACTACTCCAGAATTTGCAGATTGGATTATTAACTATGTAAAATATAAATAAAGTGCTTAATTTTTTATTGCGAGCCTTAATGTGCTACTTGTTTTAATAGTGATATATTATAGGGGGGTAGCGATGTTTTTTATTATTATGTTAAGAATATATTAAAAATTATAAATAATGAAGGATAAAATTTTTATAATCTGGTCTGGTGAGAATAAAATTGCGTTAAAGGTCAAGAAAATATTAGAAGAAAAATATAATTATTTATGTTTTGTTGGAGGTAATTATCAAAATGACTCACAGATGTTATCTATGGGTGATACTATAGTTAGACAAATGAGAATGTGTAATCAGTCAATTGTTATATTCTCTAATAAATGCGATGGAAGAATTAGTAATAATCTATACTTTGAATTAGGTTTTGTTTCTGCTAGTTATGGTATGAAAAAAGTACATTGTGTAAAAAAACATGACGAGTTAATTACCTTGCCATCTGATTTTGATAATTCTTTCGTACAAAATATTAATGCAAATGATGAATCTGAATTTGTTGATGGTATAGTAGAATACTTTTTAAGTAGACAAAAACTATCTGTTGATACTAATAAAATGTATTTGATAAACAATAGATATATAATACATGAAATGTTACAAGTGCATTATTCTGATGTAGGTTCAAAATGTTCAGATTATGAGTTAGCCCAGTACGTGTTGTTTTATATGCAGTCCGGTGTAATGTTTCAGGATGAGTGTAGAATATTAGAAGAACTAAAAAATTTTAAACGCCAATTTGTAAGTGAGTTTTCACATGAATTACATCAATCAATAAATTTAAGCATTGCATTTTTAGAAGCAACTTCAGTACTATCATATGAAAACGATAGTGTGTATATAACAGATGATTTATTCAGAAATTATTTTATTAGTTGCAAGAATATGATTTCTGAAATAAAGGTTGATGAGTCTGGAACCTTTGATAATTGGGCGAAGATGATTTTGGCGGAAAACCTTGCTTATGTGACATCCTTATATGCTTCTAACCCTCATATTACAGAAGGTCTTAAAGAACAATTATTAAGTAAAGTGATAGAATATGCAAAACTAGGAATAGTATATATAGAAGAATTACAAGGAATATCGTCATGTATAGAAAATAATGACACTGTTGGTTTATTATCTCTTTTTAAGGCTTATTTATATAAGCATTTGTATTACTCATATAAAAAGAATAATCCAATAGAAGCTGAGAAATGGTTGTTGCTATCATTAAAGGAGAATCAAAGTTTGTTGCAAATTTTTAATACGAATTCAGTAGATTCAAAAATATATAATAATCTAGAAATGGATTATTATATAATTTTAAGTGAATATATAAATTTCCAGAGAAAAGACGATATAGATGAGTTTGAACGTATGATGTATATTAGTGATATTGATAATTTTATAAAAAGATTTAAAACGGAGCGTGATGTTAATGCATATATTCATAAGTTATCAGAATATAGAAAACATTTGTCATAGTTCTATGTAGTTATAATAAGAGTTTTATGAAATATTTTTATGTAGATGTAGTAAGTATAATGTGTATGATTTTAATGATAATGACCATTTTAGTCATTATCATTAATTTATGCAGAAAGGATAAGTCACAAAGAGTCTCTTATCTAAGAAATTTTAAAAAGGGTCAGGGTGCTGTAATTTATATTTTTTCAATACCTCTGTTCTTTATTGGTTATTTTTATGTAGGTCATAATTGGCTAGATAGCTGCTTTTATGCTATTAGAAAGGGAGTTGAACTTATTGTTTTAAGGTATGACATAAGTCCAATTAAGACATTAATCGAAGAAAATGCAATATATTCGACTGCAATCTATTTATGCTATATTTTAGTATGCTTGAATGCTATAATATTTATCTTCTCTTTAATGTGTCAATTTTTCTGGAGATCTTATATGGGTATTAGGTTTATGTTTTCAAAAAAAGACAAAGTTATCATCTTTGGAAATAATGCTAATAATCATATTATATACAAAAGTGTGAATGATAAATTAAAACTTTTGGTGGATAAGATTTCTAATGAAGATAGTCTCAAACTATACAAAAATAATATCTTATATAAAGATGTTGATTCTTACAAGTCATATATAAAATATATAGTTAGTAAAAGTGTTCGTAGTGAATATGTAAATGTCATTATTATTAATACTGAAATAGATACAAAAAATATACAAATATGCCATGAATTTATAAATCAGATAAATAAACTAGATGAACGTGAGCGTTATGTTTGCTTTGCTCAATTACGAATATTTACATATGGCAACCCTAAATATGATACAATCTATGAAGAGATAATGTCAAATAGTTTTGGTTGTATATCTTATATAAACAAATATAAAAAAATTGCAGTAGACATAATAGAGAAACATCCTTTTTCTTTGTATTTAGATAGCAGATTTATTGATTATAAGACATCCTTATTAAATAATAACTTTGATATAAATGCATTGTTAATTGGATTTGGTAAGACAAATCAACAGTTTTTCTTAACCTCTATAGCTAATAATCAGTTTATGGAGAAAAAGGACGTTGGAATTGATATAAAAAAGATAAACTACCATTTGTTTGATAATCAACCTTCTGATAATTCAAAGGTTTTAAATCACAATTACAATAGATATAAAAATGAATTTGAGCAGGTGGATGAAGGTGATTATTTACAACTCCCAAGTCATCCAGCAGAAACAACTTTTCATAAACTAGATATTAATGATACTCAGTTTTATAATGAAATACGTTATATAACGTCAGATTCAAGGAATAGCGTTAATTTTATAGTAATATCTTTTGGTTCTGACTTAGAGAATTTAGATTTGGCGCAGAAACTTTTATGTAAGATGAAGGAATGGTCTATTGACAATTATTTAATTTTAGTAAAGGTAAGAGATTGCAGTAATAATATTAAATTTTTAGTAGAAGATAGATGTTTTATCGTAGGAAATGAAAGTAATTGTGTTTACAATATTGATAGTATATTGGAAGATAAATTATTGAAGATGGGACAAATGAGAGATGAGGTTTATGCATTAGAATATGAACTCACACAAGATGCAACAAGTTTAACAAATGAAAGAATACTAGAAATAAGGAGGAATGCCTATAGAAGTTGGTATATGAAGAAAACTCAATTAGAAAGAGAATCAAGTATATATTGTTGTTTGAGTATGCGCTCTAAGTTAAATCTTATGGGCTTAGATATATGTTCTATTGATGATAAAACCAAAAGGGCATTAACGGAAGATGAATATTTAGACATCTATGCACATAATGATTTGCCAAATCAGAATCATTACTCAAAGAAGTTAGATGGGAAGTCTATAATATATTATTCAATAGATTATAAAGATTCATTAAGAAAAAACTTTGCAATTATGGAGCATCTTAGATGGAATGCGTTCATGATAAGTAAAGGTATGATTCCAGCATCAAGGAATGATATTCTAAATGAGACTAATTCTTTAGGGAAATATACTAACGGAAAGAACTATATGCTACGAAGACATGGATGTCTTACTACATTTGAGGGGTTAATAGAGTTTCGTAAGATTGTAGCCAATAGGGATAAAAAGAATGATGAACAGTTGCAAGATGCAGAAAATCGTGCTGATGTGATAAAATATGATTATCAACTTATGGATGATGCTTATTGGCTGTTAACTAAGTCTGGATATAAAATTATTAAGAAAGATAAAAATATTCCTCCATTATGAAAACCCAAAATATCCCACAAGTAATTTATGACTTGTTGTTACTTTCAAAGATGGAAGTACGCAAAGGTGATTGTGGTCGTCTGTTTTTAAAGATAGATGACTATGAGATTCACATAGTTTTTTCTGGCGAAAACAATCAGAATATCTCGTTACTATTCTGCTTTCCTGCTCTCTCTTCAGATGCGCTGGTAGAATTTGCATACAATGCTTGCCTCGTAATTAATCCGTCTTTGTATCTTGCTAAAATTAAGGTTCTTCCATTATCAGATACAGAGGAAGCACTTTTTGCTGTAGTTGATTATACTTGCTATACCAATCAAGATGCTGTTGAGTTTATAACAGAGGGATTAAATGCGATTATTTGTGCTAAGATGATGGTATCAGAATTTTATTGTAGCAATAGACCAGAAATGGCATAACAAAGTTATTTGCAAATCTAAAAAATGTGTTGTATGGAAAAAGAATTAGTTATAAATACAATAAAAGAAGTTGCTGTTGAGTTGAATTATAATGTGGAAGACCACGAAGATAATTTCTTAAGTTTATCTAAAGACGACAACTATAAATTAGTGGTTGGTGTTGAACCATTGGATGTCCCAATCGTATCGTTTTCTACTAAAGTATGCGAGATAGAGGAAGAAAAGTTTACGTCTGATACTATCAAGTTAATGAATAAAATTAACTGTGAGATAGATTCAAAACTTCTTTTGCCAATGATGCCAGGTGAAGATTCCTCAGTAAAAAGACTGTTTATGCGTAGGGATATTTTAGCATTGTCTAAAGAACATTTACAAAATTATATTCCAATTATTATCGACCAATTATTCAAAGAAAGAGATTATTGTGTGGAAATGTTTGGCAATTAGTGTGATCACGTATGATATTAAAGAAAAGAAAAAAGGATGAAATTTGATATGACCCCCGAAAGTTAGACAAAAAACTTTCGGGGTGTTTTATGTCAAAAAAGCGTAACAAACATGGATATGCAGAACGGCTAAAGTATATGCATATGCTTGAGCAAGGATTTACATGTCATTATATTCATAAACAT
>JAZSIL010000205.1:0-5407 GCA_045533785.1 Bacilli bacterium | reverse complement strand
AAATTATCATTATTAACAATATTTAAATCAACTCCTACTGCAAACTTATCATAATAAGTATCTAGTTTTTTAATGTTTAAATCTTTGGATACTTTATAAAGAACTGTTTGGTCATCATTTAATGATTCATTATAAACACTACAAAAATAATACAAGTCATTATCACTATTTTTAAGTGCTATATCTGAAACTAAAGTAATTGTCCCTAAATAAGTATCACTTATAATATTTAAATTATCATCAAGCTTATAAATTTTTACAACATGAATACCATTATTATAAAAATGTTTCACAACATATATATTATCAAGATTACTACTTACATTAATATAATCAATTCCAATTTCACCTAAATTTAAATATTTAATAATTTCAAATGTTTCAATATTAATTTTTAATACATAACTATCTTCTTGATAACATGTGTGAATAAAATCTTGGTTTGATGAAGTTGTTGAACCACTTAAATAAATGGAAGTATCTTTTACGATAATACTTTTGACGATATCAACATTATTTCCTAAAATTACTTTTTCTTTTAATAAGTTTCCATTTAAACTATATTCTGCTATATATACATCTAAAGAACTTGTAAATAAATTACCAACTAAATAAAGTTTATTACTGCTATTATCAAAAACTAAATCAACAAAACCAAAATTATTTTTATCAAAGAGATTTAAATTAATTACATTATCATCATACTCAAATCTCATTATCACATTAGTTTCATCTTCTAATATAAAAATGTTACAACTACTTGTAATAACTCTTTTTAAAATCTTTTTTTCTTTAAACTCAAATTCTTCTAACTTATTGATATTTTTGATTCCATTATTTAATAATGTTTCTTCTTTAATTACTTCTATTTCACGATAAAAAGTACGATCAGTAATATCTTCTAAATAAGTCGCACTGTATAGTCCTTCGACATCATAGTTTATGTTTGTTTCTAATAACTTAAATCCAGGATATTCTAATGTATCATTACTACCAACTGTTACAAACAACTTTTTTAACATGTTAGTAGAAGATGCATTTACATAGGAAGCTTTAGTTATTCCTAAAACCATAACACAAACAAATACAATTAATAAATTTAATATTTTTTTCATATGTTCACCTCTTTCACTTATATAATTAGCAAAAGGGTGCCAAATTGCTCTTTTTAAATTAAAAAAAATCCTAAAAATTTTTAGGATTTATTTTTTTAGGTGTTCTTCAATTTGTTTCATAACTGATAAAAACATTTTATCTTCCGCAAGTGGTGGTAAAATAAACACTTCAGTTGATGCGTGATCGATGCTTGGCTTATTATTTAAAATAAGAATTGATTTAGTAAATGTATCATTTAAAAAGAAATTTTCAGGAAGTGCAATTAAACTCTTAATTGTACCTTTTTCTCTTAACATTTCCCTAAATAAATCACTTCCTTTTTGACTAAAGAAATCTTTATCAATTAAATAAATATATGTTACATCACCTTTTAATTCTAAGAAATGTTCAATCGCAAGATAAGGGAAGTATCTTACCCCTTTTTCATATAGTAAAGAGTGATATAGTGCATTTTCATAGTCATAAGTTGCAATGTCACTTACTACAACATCTATTTCACTAGGTAAAAAGTCTAAACAATCTTCATGATACATATCAAGCATTGTATTCATCATATTAGCTTTCATTGTTGCGATACTAGCCATTAAACTATGATTATCAAAACCAATTAAATGAACATCTTTATCTAAATGATTAACAATTGTAAATGCAAGATTACCTACACCAAAGTTAAAATCAAGTAGATTTATTTTTTCTTTATTACTTGAATATTTAACAAGTTCTGAAATAATAATCGCTATAGCATCAGGTGTAATTAAGTCAAGTGGAAAGTTTACATTTTTAAATCCTTTAATATCAAGTAATAAAAATGCACGTCTTACTTCTTCAGAGTTTACACCAGTTTTTTCTAAATATGCTTTTAAATCATCTAGTTTATCTTTTATTTGTTTTTCGATTTTTTCCTCATCTACTTTTATTTCATCACCATCTAAAAAGTATCCAGCACACTTTAGAAGACACTCAAAAAAGTTAGTATGAGGTTTTTCAACATTATAATTTGTGACATCAGTATTTTCATATAATTCATCAGTTGTACCATCAAAATACAACATTGCACATTCATCAAATGTATCAACAATCTTTAATATTGTATCGTTATTTATTTTATTTGACATTAGTTTTCCTCTACTTTTTTAATTATTTGGATAGCTATTTTTATACCATCTATAGCACTTGTTGTAATGCCTCCAGCATACCCAGAGCCTTCTCCAACAGCATAAACATTAGGTATTGATGTTGTTAAATCAGAGGTTCTTTTTATTTTAACTGGAGCACTTGATCTTGTTTCAATCGCAGTCATTACAGCATCTCTACCTGCAAAACCATTTAGTTTTTTATCGAGAATTAATAGACCTTCTTTTAATGTATCTACAACAAAACTAGGTAAAACATCACTAATGGTTCCTAGTTTATAACCTGGTTTAATACTCGGTATAACACTTCCAAGTTTAGTACTTGGTACATCGTTTAAAAAATCACCTACAAGTTGTGCTGGTGCAATAAATCCACCATATTTATTAAAAGCTAAAGTTTCATATTTCTTTAAGA
Organism: Bacilli bacterium; assembly: GCA_045533785.1. Taxonomy (GTDB): domain Bacteria; phylum Bacillota_I; class Bacilli_A; order ML615J-28; family CAG-313; genus UBA1737. Next base: position 2,743 of record JAZSIL010000205.1, on the reverse strand, counting down.
ATCTAACTCCATCAAGGACATCACCATTATAATAATCTTCTACATTAACATTAACCAGTAGTGCTGAGTTAGAATTCATAGAATCACGTTTATTATTACTCATTCCATTTGTAACTAAACAACCATTTTCACTTGATGCGTTAACTACATAACCACCTGGACACATACAAAATGTATAAAGACTTCTATTACCTACATGTGCAACTAATTTATAATCAGCAGCACCTAAATTTTCATAAACACCGTGATATTGCACTTCATTTATCATGTTTTGTAAATGTTCTACTCTAACACCAACTGCAAAATTTTTAGGTTCTAACTCTACTTCTTTTTTCTTTAATAACTCATAAATAGATGTAGCGCTATGTCCAACTGCAAGTACTAAGTAATCAAAGTATTCAATCTTCTCTTCCTTATTATATAATAACTTTGCAGAAGTATCATTAAAGTCAATAAGTTCAGTATTAAACATTACTTTAACACCAGATGCAATTAGATGCTTTCTAATATTTACAATAACTTCTCTTAATATATCAGTTCCAACATGTGGTTTAGCTTCATATAAAATATCTTTATTTGCGCCAAACTCAACTAGCTTTTCAAATATAAATCTTATATAAGGACTATCCACATTCGTTCCAAGTTTACCATCAGAGAAAGTTCCAGCACCACCTTCACCAAACTGAATATTAGATGATTCATCTAAAATACCTAATTCACAGAAAGTATTAACCTTTTTAACTCGCTCTTCAACACAGTCTCCTTTATCAATTAATGTCACATCAAAACCTGCTTTATTTAAAACATACGCATTAAAAAGTCCTGATGGTCCCATTCCAACAACTAATACTTTGATTCTTCTTTTTATTCTTAAAGTGTTTAATTCAATGATTTCTTTAGGTGTTGTATATTTAGTAATATTTTTATCCTTTAATAAAGCTTGTTCATTGCTACAAGAAAATACTGCAGTTAAAACATATGATAAATCTTTAGTTCTAGCATCTAAACTTTTCTTAAAAAGTTCAACATTACAAAGATTCTTAACTTTATATTTTTTAGAAATGTACTTATAAAGATAGTCAATTAACATATCATAAGTAACAAACTCATCTTTTTTTATTTGATATTTAATATTTCCTAGTTTAAGCATTGTCTTTTATACTCTCTGCAACTTTTTTTCCTACTAAGTATCCTGATGCAAATGCCCATTGTAAATTATATCCACCACATTCACCATCAACATCTAACATCTCACCACAAATATAAGCATTATTCATCTTTTTAATTTCTAATGTTTCACTATTAACTTCTGATAAAGCAACCCCACCAACTGTTACTTGTGAACGATCAAAACCATAATCACCTTTTACTTCAAGTGGAAATGCTTTAATAAGTCCTGCAAGTTTATTAATATTTGTTTTCGTTAAATCTTTAATATAAGAATTTACATCAATTGATGCTTTTTTAATAATTACACTTCCTAACATTTTTGGCAGCATTCCTGTAAGAAGCATTGTAACTTCGGATCTTTCAAATAAATCTTTTCTTTTATTTAACATTTTAACTGTATCATCAAGTGAAGCCTCTGGCATTAAATCTAAATTAATAATATAGTTACCTTGATGTCTTGCTATAAAAGTTGATGCTTCCATTACAACAATTCCACTAATTCCATCACCTTTAAATTGAACTTCACCATACTGTGTCCAAACACATTTTTTTGTTCTTTTTTCAATCACTGAAACATTACATTTAAATCTAAGTCCATTTAATGCTTTTAATGTTGTAATCTCACTTTTTATACCTACAAGTCCAGGATAAATATCTGTAACTTTTATTTTAAATGGTTTAAGAAGGGAATATCCACTTCCATTACTACCAAGAGTAGGAGCAGATGCACCACCACAAGCAAATACTAAATAATCACATTCAAGAAAATAGTTTTTTTGATTTTTATTATATACTAAATATTTTCCATTTCTTTGAACGATTTTATTTACTTCATAGCTTGTTTTAATATTAACACCAAGTCTATCTAAATGCATACGTAACACTTCTAAAACAGTTGTGGCAGATTCAGTATAAGGATACATTCTCCCTTCACTTATTTCTTTACTAAGTAGGCCAATTGATTCAAGATATTTTATAATTTCTTTATAACCATAAGTACTAAGTGTAGGAGTAACAAATTTAGGATTATTATATTTTTTTGGTACTAAATTTTTATTGGTAAAGTTACATTTACCATTACCTGTAGCAAGAATCTTTTTACCAATACGTTCTAATCTTTCTAAGATAGTAACATTAACTGCTTCTTTAGAATTTTCAATCACAGAAAGCGCACAAAAAATTCCAGCAGCACCACCACCAATAATGATAACATCTTTCATATTAGCCACCTCCACTAATTACTATTTCTAATAATTTATTATATCACATTTTAATATCTTAGTCCACCATTACAACCAATTAAAATAATATTTAAATAATATAATAAACTTTTATATTTGACTTTTTATTGATATATTATAATAATTATACATTAGTGAAATATAAATAAATTATAAACACTATGATAATAAAGAGAATATACTATTATATTTATAAAATAAGTTAGTAATATTTTTAAAAGTTACAATTAATTATGTTCTTTGCTATAATGTCTATGATGTATTTGTTAATTATCATAATATCACGTTAAAAGTTAAGGAAGAAGATTATAAGTTATTATATAAAGATGGAT
>JAZSIL010000007.1:0-22096 GCA_045533785.1 Bacilli bacterium | reverse complement strand
AGAAAAGCAAATTACAGATGAAGATATTTTAAGTTTCTTAAAAGAAACTAATACTACATATTTTACACCTGGAGAAAAATATCAATATAGTAATACTGCATATATTTTATTAGGTTTAATTATTAGTAAAGTTAGTAAAAGAGCGTTAGATGAATTTATAAATTGTGAAATTTTTAATCCAGCTAATATGAAAAATTCATTTGTCAATTATGAAGGAAAAACGAATGTTTCAGAAAGAGCATACGGTCACATAATGGAAAATGATAAATTAATTGTTAAAGATCAATATTGGTGTAGCGCAACAATTGGCGATGGAGGACTTTATTCATCAATTAATGATTTAAAAAATTGGATAAAATATTTAGTTACAACTGATGAATTTAAAAGCATGAAAATTCCTAATTTAGCAGGTAACTATAATGAATATGGCTTAGGACTTAGAATAATAAATGTTTTAGGTAATGAGATAATATATCACTCAGGTTCAACTATTGGGACTAAAACATTACTTTTATTTTCTAAAGATTTAAAAATTTGTTTATTATTTCTTACGAATTTTAATGATTTTAATGGAACAACACTTAAAGAGGTGTTAGTTGATTATTTAGAAAAGGAGCAAAACATATGAGAAAATTACTAATTCTTATTGTATTTTTAACTTTATGTTTATTCTCCTGTGTTGAGACTACTACTAATAATAATGTGCTAATTTTAAATGGTGAAGAAATAACGATAGAGCTAGGTGAAACTGTACAACTTAATGCAAAACATAATTTTGAAAGTGAAAATAGTTATAATTGGTATGCATTAAATTCTTGTGTTAAATTAGAAAAAAATGGTAAAATTACAGGGATAAAAGAAGGAAGTTGTGAAGTATTTGTTGAAATAGATGGTTGTAAAGATAGTATTACGGTTAAGATTATAAATAAACCGCAAATTACACTAACACTTACAATAGAATCTAATGAATTGTTTATAGGAGAAAAGACAACTTTAAATTTAGAAATAAATCCGATAAAACCATCAAATGGTATTGTTTATGAAATTGTTGAAGGAAATGATTTTATTTCACTTACTAATAATACTGTTACAGCTTTAAAAGAAGGAACAGCTTATGTGATAGCTAAGTTTGAAGAATTTACGAGTAATAAAGTTGCAGTAATTGTTAAAGAACAAGAGATTATTCTTTCTGATCCATATGAGAATGTTACATATTCGGAATTTTATGCTAATTATACTCCTGCTTCATCATCTACTGATGCATATTATAGAAGCTTGCATGGTTTTATGTCTGGTGATATTAGTAAACAAAATCAAGAACCGACACTTGCACACTATCAACCAATGGTGGGGGAAAGTTATGTAAGAAATACTAGTGCATTATATTCAAATGATGGTAATACTTATTATATTGTTGATGGTTATGGAAATGTAGTTAACCAAATATATAAAGGTGGTGGCTATGTTACTTTAGAAGAAGTAGCTGCCTATGTGCTTGCATTTGGAGATATTCCAGCTAATTATATTTCAAAAAAATCAGGTAGTCCATCAACAAATATTTGGAAAGAATATTTACGCTTAAATCATTCATCGTTTAGTGGTAGTACTACTAAATATCCTTATGAGCCTAAACTTCCAAGAATAAGTGGATGTGGAGGAGATTTATATTATTATGAAATAGACCTTGGAACAACAGGAACAGATTGTGATCCTGATTATCCAGTTGTAGATTACAATAATGGTAAAAAAATTGAACGAGGTGCTGCAAGAATTGTATATACTAGATTTGATAGAAATAAAAAAAATATCACAGACATCAACGAAAAATATGTTTTCTACACATATAATCATTATAATGACTTCCAAGAATACCTTAATTATGAAGGTGGATGGGGTGAGATGTTTGGTAATATAACTGGAGGAGGAACTCTTTCTAGTACGTATGATTATAAACCAACTCCATATGTAGAAGTTGAAAGAAGCGACTTTGTAAATACGCAGTCTTTAAATGAGAATTTTAGTTTTATTATTCCAATTATAAAAAAAGAAGAAATGTATTTATAAAATAATTAATAAGTATAGAGTGACAAATCATTCTATACTTATTCTTTTATTTATGTTATTTTTTGAAAAATTAGTAAATATATAGTATAATAATATTAATATAAATTATACGAGGAGAATAGCAATGTTTGATGTTATAATTATTGGTGCTGGTGTTGTTGGATCTATGATAGCAAGAACACTAGCTAAATATAAATTAGATATTTTAGTGTTAGAGAAAGAAAATGATGTAGGAAATGGAGCGTCTTGTGCGAATAGTGCAATTATTCATTCTGGATATGATCCAGCACCTGGTAGTTTAAAAGCGCGTCTAAATGTAAGAGGAAATTTTTTATTTGATAAAATAGCTAAAGAACTTGATGTTGAATTTGTAAGAAATGGTTCAATTACACTTGCTAATACAGAAGAGGAAGTAGCAATTCTTGAAGAATTGGTAAATCGAGCTAATAAGAATGGCGTAGAAGTAAAAGTTCTTAATCACGATGAACTTAAAACTATTGAACCAACTATTACTGATAAGGTAATAAAAGGGTTACTTGCACCTACATGTGGAATAATTAATCCATTTGAACTTGTTGTTGCGGCAATGGAAAACGCCATGGATAATGGAGTTGAGCTTAATTTATTAGAAGAAGTTATTTCTATTAGTAAACTAGATGCAAAATTTATTGTAAAAACTAATAAAAATGTCTATGAAACAAAATATGTAATTAATTGTGCTGGTGTACATAGTGATGAAGTTAGTGAAATGGTTAATGAAAAGTACTTTACTATTAAACCTAGACGTGGAGAATATTTTGTTCTAGACCATTTTGATAACACTTATGTAAAACATGTATTATTCAATGTTCCATCTTCTAAAGGTAAAGGTGTTTTAGTCTCTCCAACAACAAATTATAATTACTTAGTTGGTCCATCATCAGAATTCGTAGGTGATAAAGAAGATGTATCTACGGATAAAGAAACACTAGATCAAGTAAAACAAAATGCGTATTCGTTAGTTGATAATTTAAGACTTGATAAGCAAATTAGAATCTTCTCAGGTATTCGTGCTGTTAGTGATACAGGAGATTTTGTTATCGAAGAGGTTATTCCTTGTTTTATTAATGTAGCAGGAATTCAGTCTCCAGGCCTTACTGCAAGTCCTGCGATAGCTGAAATGGTTGAAGGTATGATTAAAGATAAAACTTTAAAAGAAAAATTTAATCCAGTTAGAAGACCACTGCCAAGACTTAATAAGAAAAGTTTTGAAGAAAGAGAAACCTTGTGTAAAGAAAATCCTTTATTTGCAAACATAATTTGTCGATGTGAAAAGATATCTGAAGGTGAAATTGTTGATGCTATTAGAAGAAATTGTGGTGCAACTACAGTTAAAGGTGTTAAAAAACGTGTTAGACCTGGTTTTGGTAAATGTCAAGGAGGTTTTTGTGAAGCAAGTGTTATGAAGATTCTTGCAAGAGAACTTGGAATTGATATGAAAACTATTGTCTATGGAAAAGAAAATGCCTATATTTTAAAAGAAAGAACTAAAGGTGAGTAATATGAAAACTTATGATTTAGTTGTTATTGGTGGAGGAAGTGGCGGACTATCTGCTGCAATTTCTGCATATGATGCAGGTGTTAAAGATATTTTAGTACTTGAAAAAGAAGCATATTTAGGTGGTATATTATTACAGTGTATCCATAATGGATTTGGTCTTCATACTTTTAAGGAAGAATTAACAGGGCCTGAATATGCAGACCGTTTTGTAAAAGAACTTTATAAAAGACCTATTGATTATAGAGTAAATTCTTTTGTTACTGAAATAAGTAAAGATAACAATGAATTTGATGTTGTGTATTCAAATCAAGAAGAGGGACTTGTTAAGGTTCATGCTAAAACAATAATTGCCGCAACAGGGTGTAGTGAAAGAACTCGTGGTGAAATAAGTATGCAAGGAGATCGTCCTAGTGGAGTAATGACAGCTGGACAAGCCCAAAAGTATTTAAACTTAGAAGGATACTTAGTCGGTAAAAATGTCTTTATATTGGGCTCAGGTGATATAGGTTTAATTATGGCAAGACGTATGAAGTTAGAAGGTGCTAATGTGTTAGGGGTTGCAGAACTTATGCCTTATTCGAATGGATTAAATAGAAATATTGTACAATGTTTAGAAGATTTTAATATCCCACTATATTTAAGTCACACTGTAAAAAAAGTAATTGGTAAAAATCGTTTAGAAGAAGTTATTATTCAAAAAGTAGATGAGAATTTAAATTTTATCGAAGGTACAGAAATTAGCTTTAAATGTGATACACTTTTATTATCGGTAGGACTTATTCCTAATAATCCACTTCTTACAAGTCTGGGTGTTAAAATGCATCCAAGAACAAAAGGTCCAGAAGTAGATGAGTACATGCAAACAAATATTAAAGGTGTTTTTGCTTGTGGTAACTCTCTTCATGTTCATGATTTAGTTGATTTTGTTACAAATGAAGGTGTTATTTGTGGAAAGAGCGTAGCTAAATATTTAAACAACGAGTTAATTACTAATAACATTATAAATATTTCTAATGGTAAAGGCATTTCCTATGTTCTACCCAAAACAATGTATATAAACAATGATAATACATTTAAACTTAATTTTAGAGTAACTAAACCTTATAAAGATGTTTATCTAGTAATTAAACAAAATGATAACGTTATAAAAAGACTTAAAAAAGCTTATTTAATACCTGCTGAAATGGAATCAATCATATTATTAAAGAAAGATGTAACATCAACTTCTGATATTATAGTTGAGGTGGAAGTATGAAAGAATTAATCTGTATTGTTTGTCCTAAAGGATGTCGTTTAAAAGTAGATAATGAATTTAATGTAACAGGTAATGGTTGTAATCGTGGCATAAAATACGCAAAAGATGAACTTACTAATCCAACAAGAATGGTCACTTCTACTGTTGTAGTATTAGATGGAGAAATTAACCGTCTTCCAGTTGTTACAAGTTCTCCGATTCCTAAAAATAACATATTTGATGTTATGAATGAAATTAATAAAGTAAAAGTTCATGCACCAATTTATGTAAAAGATGTAGTTATATCAAATGTTTTAAATTTAGGGGTTGACATTGTTGCAACAAGAGATGTCTTAAAAAAGTGATAATATGAATTTTGAAAGAACAAATACTAAAATAAGCTTATTAGAAGACTATTATTCTCATTTCGAAGAAGATAAAAGATTAAAATCACGTCATGGACAAGTTGAATTTATAACATCACTTAAATATATTCATGAAGTATTAAATGAGGATTTCTCTAAAAAAATATTAGATATTGGTGCAGGAACTGGTGCATATAGTGTTTATCTTAGTAATGAAGGATATGATGTAACAGCTGTTGAATTAGTTGAACATAATATCAAAATATTTAAAAGCAAAAATTCTAACGTTAAAATTCATCAAGGTAATGCACTTGATTTAAAAATGTTTAAAGATAAATCATTTGATGTAATTTTATTATTCGGGCCGATGTATCACTTACTTAAAAAAGAAGAAAAAATTAAAGCCTTATCTGAAGCAAAAAGACTATTAACTGATAATGGTAAAATCTTAGTAAGTTATTATATGAATGATTATGCAATCATTACTTATGGGTTTATTAAAAAACATATTTTAGAATGTATAGAAAATAAACAAGTTGATGAAAATTATCACATGTTAAACTTAGAAGATGATTTATACTCAATGGTAAGACTTGAAGATATTGATGAATTTAATAGTAAATGTGGTTTAAAACGTGAAAAAATAGTTGCTGCAGATGGTGCCAGCAACTATATAAGAGTTTATTTAAATAAATTATCTATTGAAGAATTTGAAGAGTTTATAAAATATCACTTATCTACTTGTGAAAGAAGTGACTTACTAGGTGCAAGTGCACATTTAATAGATATTGTAAGTAAATAAAAAGGCTGATTTCTCAGCCTTTTTTTATTTAATTATTATTTTGATTGCGTTTTCTTGAATAAAGTACAAATTGATATGCCATAATAATCCCTATAACAAATAAGAATACACCCAAAATTACATCTAAAAATGGAAAATTATTAGAAATAGTCCAACTATGATATACTTTTAACATATCAGTATTGATAAATAAACCAATGACTGATCCAAGTGATAGTCCAATAAAAATGAAATAAATATTATTTTTAAATTTATTTATTAAAATATTAATTAAATTACTAACAACAGCACAACCAATTAAGAATCCTAGTATTAATGATAAATACACTATGATTACAGAAGGATTGTTTGTAATATAAGTAATGCTTACTGTATCTGTGATAGATTTATAATATCCAACGGTCATCAGGATTGCAGTGGCAGAGCAACCAGGAATAAATTGTGTAGCTGCAACTAAGAAGCCAAGAATAATATATAAAATTATTGATGGAAAATCAACTAAAAGCTCTTTGTTAGCACTTGTTAGAGAATTATCGGAAAAAAGAATTGTTATAGTTGCAAGACAAAGTGGAATAATAAAACCAATAATAATATTTAAAATTTGTTTTTTTTCAATTTTTATATCTTTAACTTCATCTCTTAATGTAGGAGTAGACCCAAGCATTAATCCAGCAAACAAAGATACTAAAGCAAATGGGATAAAGTTTAATAATTTTTGAATTGTTAAAAATCCAAATGCAAATCCGATTACTGCTCCAATCACAATTGGTAGTAAAAATAGAAAGCAAAGTTTAAATTTTTTAAACAGATTTGATATTGCATAAAGTATTTTATTATAATATTTAAAGATTATCGCAATAGTAGATCCACTTACTCCAGGAATTATCATTGCAAGACCAACTAAAAATCCTAATAATCCTCTTGATAAAAATTTATCTTTTTTTTCGTTTAATTCAGTTTCCATAGACACCTCAATGTTATTTCAATATCATTATATCATAAAACGACTTTTTTTATTACTAATCTACATTATATAAATATTAGTGTAGCTTTTTTTATTGATAAATTTTAAATAATTTAGTATAATATAGTTAGATAATGCTAACAAATAGGTGATAAAATGAAACAAAAATTTAATGTAGAAGGAATGACTTGTTCGGCATGTAGTGCTCATGTGGATAAGGCAGTTAGTAAACTAAATGGTGTTAATGAATGTAATGTAAATTTACTTTCTAATACAATGGAAGTAGAATTTGATGAAAATAAAATAACTGTTAGTGATATAGAAAAAGCTGTTAAAGATGCTGGATATAAAGCATATACAAATGTTTTAAAACAATCTAAGAAAAAAGATACAGCATTAATTAAGTTAATTGTTTGCTTTTCATTGCTGATAATTTTAATGTATGTTACAATGGGGCATATGATTGGTTTACATTTACCATCATTTTTAAGTGGAACACTTAATGCTTTAAGATATGCTAGTGTACAACTAATTCTAATAGTTCCTATTCTTATTATATATAATCATTTTTTTGTATCAGGATATAAAAAATTATTTAAAGGTGCTCCAAATATGGATTCTTTAATTGCAATAGGTGCTACTGCATCTATCATTTATGGAATATTTGCAATGATAAGAATAGCTCAAGGTTTAAAAACTTTAGATTATGCTTTAGTAGATGAGTATCGTAAAAATTTATATTTTGAATCTGCAGGAATGATTTTAACTTTAGTAAGTTTTGGTAAGTATTTAGAGAGTTTATCTAAGAAGAAAACTACTAATGCAATTACTAAATTAATTGGACTTGCTCCAAAAACTGCAAGAGTATTAATTAATGAAGAAGAAGTTATTGTTGAAGCAAAGGATGTTAAAGTTGGAGATATAGTTGTTGTTAAAAAAGGTGATTTAGTACCTGTTGATGGTATCGTTATTGATGGTAGTGCTTCAATCGAAGAAGCTAATATTACTGGTGAAAGTATGCCAGTATTGAAAAATAAAAAAGATAATGTATATTCCTCTACTATTTGTAATGCAGGATTTTTAAAAATTAAAGCTATTAAAGTAGGTGAAGATACATCTATTTCAAATATTATTAAACTTGTTGAAGAAGCAAGTAATTCTAAAGCACCTATTAGTAAACTTGTTGATAAAATTGCTGGTATTTTTGTACCTGTAATTATGAGTATTGCGGTTGTTACCTTAATTATTTCATATCTTATTTTAAATGATTTTGAATTATCTTTTAACTTTGCCATAAGCGTCTTAGTTATTGCATGTCCATGTGCTTTGGGGCTTGCTACTCCTGTTGCGATAATGGTTGGAACTGGTAAGGGTGCTGAAAATGGTTTATTAATTAAAAATGCCGAAATATTAGAAAAAGCACATTCAGTTAAAACAGTTGTTCTTGATAAAACAGGTACAATTACAGAAGGAAAACCTAGAGTAACTGATTATATAATAATTGATAAGACTGTTGATGTACTTGCAGTTGCTTATACACTTGAAATTATGTCCGAACATCCACTTGCATCTGCAATTTGTGATTTTGCGCGAAAAAAATATAGTGATATTTTTGAGTGTGAAATCTATAGTCAACTTGATGGCTTTGGTATAAGTGGTGTAATAGAAAATGATGAATATTACATTGGTAATGATAAAATATTTAAAGAATATAATATAGATAATCCTGAGCTATTTCATCGAATTAATATGTTGTCTAAAGAAGGTAAAACAGTATTAGTTGTTACTAAAAATAAGCAAGTTATAGGACTATTTGCAATAAAAGATCCTATTAAACCAACATCAATCACTGCAGTAAATGCTTTAAAAGAAAAAGGTATTAAAGTTGTAATGCTTACTGGAGATAATATCGATACTGCAAATACAATTGCAAATGAAGTTGGAATTGATAATGTTATTGCTGGTGTTCTTCCAGTAGACAAACAGACAGTTATTAAAGAAGAAATGAAAATCTGCGATGGACTTGTTGCAATGGTTGGTGATGGCGTAAATGATGCTCTTGCTTTAACTACTGCAGATTTGGGAATTGCCATTGGTGGTGGAAGTGATGTAGCACTAGAATCTAGTGATATTGTTCTTTTAAGAAATGATTTATTAGATGTTTTAAATGTTATTAATTTAAGTAAAAGAGTATTAACTACCATTAAAGGTAATTTGTTCTGGGCTTTCTTTTATAACTGTATTGGAATAGTACTAGCATCAGGTTTATTCTATGGCATAGGAATTAAACTTAATCCAATGATTGGTTCACTTGCAATGTCTTGTTCTAGTGTATTTGTAGTTTGTAATGCTCTTACAATTAATTTATTTAAAGTACAAAAAACTGATAAAGACGCAGCTAATATTAAACTAGATATTAAGACGATTACTTTAAATGTTAAAGGTATGATGTGTGAACACTGTGTTAAACATGTAAAAGAAGCTTGTGAAAAGGTAAGTGGGGTTTCTTCTGCAACACCATCACTCGAAAATAATAATGTATTAATAGAGTATGTAGGAAAACTTAATATTGAACTTGTTATTGAAAATATTACTAAAGCTGGATATGAGGTAATTCAATAACTATAAAGTAATAAGTACATGCAAAAGCATGTACTTATTTTAAATATTATTTTACTTTTGTTTTTTAGTAAAATGTGGTATCATATAATAAGAAGAAAATATTAATTTGGAGTATAATTATGAAAAAATACGATTTTGATAAAATAATAGATCGAAGAAACACTTATTGTGTAAAATGGAGCAATGAAAAAGATGAAATCCCAATGTGGATAGCTGATATGGATTTTGAAACATTACCAGAGGTAAAAGATTCCATAATGAAAAAGATGAGTATTGGTGCATATGGTTATACTTATGTGCCAACTGAGTATTTCACTGCATATCGTAAATGGTGGGAAGACATTCATAATGTTTCGTTCAAAGAAGAATGGATGATTTTTTCTAATGGAATTGTTGCTGCAATATCTTCTATTATTAGAAAACTTACATGTGTTAATGATAGAATTGTTATTCAAGGACCTGTTTATAATTGTTTTTATTCATCAATAAAAAATAATCATCGTAACATATTAACTAGTGATTTAATATATGAAAACGGTGAATATCATATTGATTATGATGATTTAGAAGATAAATTGTCTAGACCTGATGTTAAAATGTTTATTCTTTGTAATCCTCATAATCCGATTGGTAAGATGTGGAGTAAAGATGAATTGACTAAGATAGGGAATTTGTGCCTTAAATATAATGTTATAATAATTGCTGATGAAATTCATTGTGATTTTGTAGATCCAGGTCTTAACTATATTCCTTTCGCATCAATAAATGATGAATTTTTAAATAATTCTATTACTTGTATTTCAACATCTAAAACTTTTAATCTTGCAGGAATACAAGGATCTTGTATCGTTGTTCCAAATGAAGAACTGTTTAAACAAGTATCTGAAGGTATAAGTGTTGATTGTGTTGGAGAAATTAACTATTTTAGTGCAGACGCTAATATTGCAGCACTTACTTATGGAAAGACTTGGGTAAAAGAATTAAATGAATATATTTATGAGAATAAAAGATATGTAAGAGAATTTGTTAAAGAAAATAAATTAGATGTGTTTATTGTTCCTTGTAACAGTACATACTTTTTATGGATTGATGTAAGTAAATTTACTAATGATGCTGATTTATACACTGAATATTTAAGAAAAGAAGTAGGAGTATATTTTTGTAGTGGTTTAAAATATGGAGAACCTGGAAGAACTTTTTTAAGAATGAATTTAGCTACACCAAGACAATTTGTAGTTGACGCAATGAACCGTTTATCAAAAGTTTGGAAGCGATAATATGGCCAAAGAATATAGTAGAATTGCAGAAATTGAGCGTTCGATTATTAAAACATATCGTAAAGAATTATGGGCAAAGTTTGTAAGAGCAATAGATGATTATGAATTATTAAATGAAGGAGATAAGATTTGCGTTTGTATTTCTGGTGGTAAAGATTCGATGATGCTTGCTAAACTATTTCAAGAACTACATCGTCATACAAAATTTCCTTTCGAAGTTAAGTTTTTAATGATGAATCCTGGATATAATAAAGAAAATCTTGATTTAATTATGCATAACTTGGAGGTCTTAAATATACCAGCTCATATAATTGAGAGTAATATCTTTGAAGTTGCTAATAGCCAAGAAAAGAATCCTTGTTATCTTTGCGCAAGAATGAGACGTGGTGTTTTATATAAAGCAGCTAAAGAAATGGGATGTAATAAGATAGCTCTAGGACATCACTATGATGATGTAATTGAAACAACCCTTATGAATATGCTAAATAGTGGTTCTTTCCAAACAATGGTTCCTAAACTTCATAGTTTAAATTTTGAAGGTATGGAACTTATTAGACCAATGTATTTAATTAGAGAACATGATATTATTAAATGGGCCAATCATAATGAACTTAAGTTTATCCAGTGTGCATGTAAATTTACAGAAGAACTACATAGTAATGTTGATGAAATGAGTTCTAAACGTTATGAGACTAAGGCTTTAATTAAAGAGTTAAAGAGTCATAATGAACTAGTTGAACAAAATATTTTTATGGCTGCTCATAATGTTAATATTGATATGGTTGTAGGATATAAAAAAGGTGGTAAAACTTTTTTATTTAAAGATATTTATAAAGAAAGATTATAGGAAATATTTGATTTGTAATTAAATAGAAAAATTCTTATAATTTGACTTTAAATTAATTAAGTAGTAAAATATGAAAGGTAAATTATGATTGAAGAAGTATTATTAAAACTACATTTACTTAAGAGTAATCATCAATTAGAATTTTCTAAAAGTTTAATTCCAAATAGTTTACCTATGCTTGGTGTAAAAGTACCTGATTTAAGAAAGATTGCAAAAGACATATCAAACGATAATCCAATTCTTTTTTTAGATAGTAATCCATTAAATATTTATGAACTTGAAATGCTTCAAGCAATGGTAATTGGCTATATGAAAAAAGATTTAAATGTTATATTAAATTTTGCAAGAACTTTTATTCCCTTAATTCATGACTGGAGTGTTAATGACTGTTTTTGTCAGACTTTTAAGATTGCTAAAAAACATCAAGAAGAAGTATGGAATTGCTTAAAAGAATTTTTTACTTCTAAAGCTGAATTTGAATTAAGATGTGTTGTTGTGATGATGCTTAGTCATTATATAAATGACGAGTATGTTGATGAAGTAATTAAGTTTATTGATACAACTTATCATGATGGATATTATTATAAAATAGCATGTGCTTGGTGTTTACAAGTAATTATGGTTAAATATCCAGATAAATGTTATGAATATTTAAATTGTAATAATTTAGATAATTGGACACATAATAAAGCAATAAGTAAAATGGTTGAGTCTTTTCGTATAAGTAATGATATGAAAGAAAAGGTTAAGAAATTAAAAAGAAAGTAGGAATTTAAGATGTATAAATTTAATGCTGAACATGCTACAAAAGCATGTATTAAGTGGATTCAAAAATTCTTTGAAGAAAATGGAAAAGGATGTAATGCAGTACTTGGAATTTCTGGTGGAAAAGATTCTAGTGTTGTTGCGGCACTTCTTGTTAAAGCACTTGGAAAAGATAGGGTTATTGGAGTTTTAATGCCAAATGGAGAACAATCTGACATTAGTTATGCTTATGAAATATGTGAAATTTTAGGTATAAGACATTTTGTTGTAAATATTAAAGATGCTTTTGATGGTGCTATTAAAGCAATTTCTGAAACTCAAGAACTTACTAATCAAGCAATAGTAAATCTTGCTCCAAGAATTAGAATGTCAGTGTTATATGCAGTTAGTCAATGTAATAATGGTCGAGTTGCAAACACTTGTAACTTATCTGAAGACTGGGTAGGTTATTCTACTAGATATGGTGATTCAGTAGGAGACTTTGCTCCAACAAGTTGCTTTACAGTTGAAGAAATTAAACTTATTGCAGCATATCTAGGTATTCCTGAAAAGTTTTATAACAAAGTTCCATCAGATGGACTATGCGGTAAGACAGATGAGGATAATTTAGGTTTTACATATCAATGCTTAGATGATTATATTAGACGTGGGATTATTCCTGAACCTAAAATAAAAGAGCGAATTGATTATTTACATCGCATTAACTTATTTAAATTAAGTTACATGCCAGTATTCGAATATAAAGGAGAAGAAGAAAATGAGTAATACACATAATTGTAATCATGATTGTGATAATTGTGAAAATAAATGTGAAGAAGTAGAACAAGGTTGTAATCACGATTGTGCAAATTGTTCGCAAAATTGTGGTGGTCCACATTCAAAAGAAGATTTTTTAAAACCACAAAACCAATATTCTAATGTTAAAAATGTTATCGCTATTATGAGTGGTAAAGGTGGAGTTGGTAAATCAATGGTAACAAGTCTTCTTGCAAGTAAAATGCAAAAAGAAGGCTATAATGTTGGTATTTTAGATGCTGATATTACAGGCCCATCAATTCCTAAATGTTTTGGTATTCATAAGATGGTTGAAGCATCAAGTGAATGTATTTTCCCTAGAGAAACAGCTAGTGGGATTAAAATTATTTCATCAAATTTACTTTTACAAAATGAAACAGATCCAATTATTTGGCGTGGCCCTGTAATTGCAGGACTAGTTGAACAATTTTGGACTGATGTTGCTTGGGGCGATGTAGACTATATGTTTGTCGATATGCCACCTGGAACTGGTGATGTACCACTTACGGTTTTCCAATCTCTTCCTATTAAAGGAATTATTGTAGTAACTTCTCCACAAGATTTGGTATCAATGATTGTTGAAAAGGCTGTAAAAATGGCTGGAAAAATGGATTTACCTGTACTTGGTATTGTTGAAAATATGTCTTATTTTGTATGTCCATCTTGTGATGAAAAGCATTATATCTTTGGTGAAAGTAATGTCGAAGAAGTTGCTGTAAATTATTCAATTGATACAGTATCAAAAATGCCAATTGATGGTAAACTTCCTGCACTTTGTGATCAAGGGCTTGTAGAAGCTTACGATGAGGATGTATTAAAAGGAATTATTAATAAACTTAAAAATTTATAATAAAATAAAGGTTTGAATTATTCATAATTCAAGCCTTTTTTAGTTCAAATGTTTTGAGTAGGGTATATAAAAGTGGTATAATATTGTTAAATATATTGGAAAGGAATCGATATTGTGAACAAAATCAGACCGACAGTAAAATTAGACAATGTATCGATGTATTATCATGATAAAAATAGTGTTAATGTAGGGATTAGTAAAATTAGTTTAGAATTTTATAAAGGTGAATTTGTTGCGGTTACTGGTGAATCAGGGAGTGGTAAAACATCACTTTTAAATGTAATTGGTGCGTCTTTAGGTTATCATGATGGGGAAGTATATTACGATGGAGAAACTTCTTCACATTTTGATGATGAAGAAAGAGAAACGTTTAGAAGAGAAAGAATTGGTTATGTTTGTCAAAATTATAATTTAATTGATAGTTATACACTACTTCAAAACGTTGTGGCTTCAATGATCATTTCTGGATGGAATAAAAAAGAAGCAGAAATAAAAGCATTAGAGTATTTAGATAAGGTGGGGTTAAAAGATTTAGCTTATAAAAAAGCATCAAAAATCTCTAGTGGTCAAAAACAACGTTTAGGTATTGCAAGAGCTCTTGCTAAAGAAACTGATATTATTTTAGCAGATGAACCTACGGGAAATCTTGACTCTGAAAATGGAATTCAAATTGTTAAACTTTTAAAAGAATTATCAAAAGACCATTTAGTTATTATGGTTACTCATAATGTTGATGAAGCAATCTCATATGCTAGTAGAATTGTTAGACTTAGTGATGGACATGTAGTTCTTGATGAAAGAAAAGAAGAAGTAACATATTTACCTGCATCATTTGAAGATAAAGATGATTTAAATCATTATAAAGTGGCATGGAGTTTTGCAAATTTCAATCGTGTTGCAAAACCTCGAAGATCAATTTTTTTATCAGTCTTTTTATTATTAATTTCTGTAGCAACGTTTGTTTTAATAGGAACTATTATTGCAAATATGGATGAAAGTATGACAAAAAAATATGATAATAGTGCTTTTCTAAATGAACAAAGAAATCGTTTAATAGTTATGAAAGATGATAATTCGATCATTACTGATGAAGATGTTAATAAAATTAATGGTTTAAAATATGTTTTACAAACTGATAAATATGATTTAGTCAATGATTTTAATTATTATTTAGAGGGTGATTATATCGTAGAACCACAAGCACTTTATGAATACGATGGTAATGGTCAGCCAATTGAATCAACAGTTGAAATAAGAAGAGTACCTAATTTCTACAATTATGAAAAATTTATGAAATCTGTTACTTGTCTTAACACAAGTGATGTATTAGTTGGTACGTTACCTTCTAAAATAAATGAGATTGCTGTATACGGAGATAAAGATGACCTTGGCAAAGTAAAAAAGATTTATTTTCAAATAAATGGCACAAAAAATTGGGATCAACAATCGTATATTTCATTTGATATGAAAGTTACTGCTGTTTTAAGTAAAAATAAAGATTTTAGTAAAGATCAAATATATTTTTCTGAAATGTTTTGTCGTCAAATGATTGCTAATGCAAAAAGCACTCCAAATACAAATTTCTATTATTATTTATTTGATGGTATGAAGGCAATTTTAAAAAACAAAAAAGTCTATTTATTTGCTGATAGTATTGGTGAAAACAATTTAGAAGTTTCTCAGTCTTTTTTTGGTGAAAGTAGAAGAACTTCCTTTTATGGGAAAGTAGGGATTAATAATTATAAAAATGCTTTTTTAACATTTGATGTTACAAACTATGAAGCACTAATGAGTTCCAATATGATTAAAATTGATGAATCTGAATTTGATAAATATTTCAGTAATATACATAGTACGCAATTAAGTGTTTATATTGAAGATTACGCATATACTGATGAAGTAATCAATGAAATCAATAGTTTGGGTTATACAGCAATGAGTAGTTTCCGTGCAAGTACATTAGAATACGATATGGAGTTATTAAATAGTCGTAATGTAACTATTATCGTATGTGTAATTGCCGTATTTGTAATATTTGTTTTGACGCTATTTGTGCTTGTTGCTTTCCTTAGCTTAAATCAAGGTGATTATTTGTTATTAAGATTGATTGGAATGGATAAGAAAACAATGTATTGGACAAATTTATTTGAAATGTTATCAACTACATTTGTAATGTTTATAGTTTCAATTATTGTAACGTATACTTTAGAATATTTTGATATTTCATTAATACATAATATTATTAAGTATATGGTTTGGTATCAATTTATTATTATTTTTATTGTAAATCTATTTATTGTATGGGTAACAACGAGTAGATTTAACAATTCTCTTCAAAAAAAGACAAAGACAGGATTTAATGAGTAGGTGACGAATATGAAGAAAATTGTAATTAAAAATCTAAATAAATTTTATAATAAAGGTAGTAAAAATGAACTACATGTAATTAATAATACATCACTAGAATTTGATTCTGTTGGATTTGTATGTTTATTAGGAGAATCGGGTAGTGGAAAAACAACATTACTTAACGTAATGAGCGGAATTGATGACTATTTATCAGGTTCAATTTTAATTGATGGTGCCCCACTTAAATGTAATAGTAAAAAAAGTGAACCAATTAAGAATAATAAATTTGGCTATGTATTTCAGAATTATTATATGCTAGATAATGAAACTGTATATGAGAATTTAAGATTAGCACTTGCACCTTATAATTTAACGGAAAAAGAAATTAAAGAACGAATTAATTATGTATTAAACGCTGTTGATATGGCTAAATATGTAAAAAGAAAACTAAAAAATTTATCAGGTGGTCAAGCACAACGTATTGCTATTGCTAGAGCATTAATTAAATCTCCAGATGTTATTTTTGCTGATGAACCAACTGGAAACTTAGATGAACAAACAACGCTTAAAGTAATGTCAATATTAAAAAATATATCTAAAACTTGTTTAGTAATTGTAGCCACTCATGAAAGAAGAATTGCAGAGTTTTTTGCAGATCGTATTATTTCAATAAGTGACGGGAAAATCATAAACGATAAAGTATTGGGAAAACGTGAACTTGTTTATGATATTATTGATGATCATAATTTATATTTACAAGAGTATCATAAAAAGTCATTAAACGATGGTTCACATAATATTGATATTTACCAAAATAATGATGAAACTGTAAACTTAAAAATTGTATGTGAACATGGTAAATATTATATTGTTAGTGATAGTCCTGAAAGTATTCAAGTAATTTCTAGAACTGATAATATTCAAGCAATTGATAGCAAAAGACCAGTTATGGATATGGAAAAAATCGATGAAACAACATATGATTTACCTAAACCTAGTGGTACTAATAGTGGTATGTTATCTTGGAAAGAGATATTTAGCAAAGTTGTTCATAACACTAAGGCAAAAAGCTATATCATAATGATTATTGCTTTGATTTTAATTTCAATTATATCAACAATCGCTGTGGGTGATGTAATGACAATTAATAAGGATAATGTTCAAGATCTTTTAACTGAAGATACTTACACTACAAAATATGAATTTTCAATGAAAGAATTTTCAAATGCAGCTGATTTTCATCAATATGTAATGGATCTTGCTTCAGTTTTGACAGAAAAGTTAGAGAATACCATTATTAATCCAACATTAACAATTAATGCAAATTTTGAATATGATGGATTTATTGAAATTGAAAAAGTTGTTGACTCAAGTGCTACTATCTTTAGAAAATTTACTTATGTTCCACTTGTTGCATTTGATGAAAGTAAATTAATTTATGGCAGAATGCCAGAAAATAAATATGAAATTATAGTTGATAAATGGGTTTTAGATTCATTTATGAAAGAAAAAAATGTTGTTTCAGCATCAATTACGAAATATGAGACTTTTTTAGATAAAACGATTAATTCTGAACAAACTTCAACTCGCTTAAAAATAGTTGGAATCTGCGAAACTAATTCCAAATGTGCCTATATTGATGAATGTGATTTAATAAATGCATCAAGTGCAACACTTAATATTATGTCTTTAAGTGAGTTAAAAGCAAAATATCCAGGTAAATATGATAATGTTACGCTTGCAGCAGATGAATTATTGATTACTAGTTTAAGTTATCGTTTAAATATGGGACCAGCAAAACTAGGTGGTACTCCGTTTAAAGTTGTTGGAAGATTTTATGATAGTAGTGTTAGATATGTATTATCAGATGAAGGTATCGCAAGACTTAAATGTGCACTTATTGCAAATAAAAAATCATTAAATGCTTATAGCACAGATTCTAGTGAAATGCGAAATGTGTTAAGCGAAATTTTTAATAGTACAAATCCTGAATATGCTGACTTCCAAAAATATATTCAATATACTGGATATTCTCATTATAAAGATGTATCTACTAAGTATTATCAAGAAAAAGAAGAAAAATTGGAAAGTAGATTAATCGTTACAGGAGCTATTTTTGTGATGTGTATTGCAACTTTGTTTATTACGATGAAGTCTCATGCAACTTCAAATATGAATGCTACAATGGTATATAGGTTATTAGGATTGAAGAAAAAAGTTGTAATGAGAATATATTCAATTGAAATTTTACTAGCATCAATAATCGTAATGATTCCATCTAGTCTACTAATTGTCGGGGTTTTAGAATTTATTGAACATATGCCAGCATCGACATATGAATTCGCACTTACTCTTCCTGCATATTTATTGACAATGGTTTCAATGTTTATTGTTAATGTATTAGTAGGTATTTTACCAGTTGTGTTTATCATGAAAAAAACTCCTGCACAACTTGTTTCTCAATATGATATTTAAAAATAATTAAAGAATAGTTTACAAAAAAGGTGGATAATATGTATGGGTGATAAAATGATAAAAGTAGCAGAAAACAGTATATTTCAATATTTAAAATGGCGTGGTGATTTGTCTTTTGAGCAAGACAAGTTTAATGAAGTTGATTCATTTATTCTATCGCAGCTTGTATATTATAACTATAATGGAATCGTAAGAGGCGAAAAAGTCTTACTTAAAGATGCATTAAAGCAGTATTATGAAATAAATAATCACAGAAAAATAAAGCTAGGTCTTATTTTTCCAGATCATATGGTAGAACTTGGCAAAGCAGTTTTTAAATCTAAACGATATGATGATGTTTATGTATCTGATTTTGTAGATAAATACGACCGTATTAATAAAGAACAATTTTGCGCTATGACATTTCACATTAATGATCAGTATAAAGTTATTGTGTATAAAGGAACAGATGATACTCTTGTTGGATGGGAAGAAGACCTAAATATGATTGTTTCTTTCCCTATTCAAGCACAAGTATCTGCTCTTAAATATTTAGAAGGTGTTTTTCTTAAATATCAAAATACTATTTATGATTTAGCAGGTCATTCAAAAGGTGGTAATCTTGCCATGTATGCTGGAATTTATGCTGATGATGTTATTAAAAATGCAATCCATAGAATCTATAATTTTGATGGACCAGGGTTTGAAAGTGATGATATTAATATTGAACTATATAGTAAGGTAAAAACAAAAATTAGAACTATTTTACCGAATAATTCAATTATTGGAATGATTTTTAATCAATTAGGTGTTGTAAAAGCAGTTAAAAGTTCTGTAAAACCTGTATTTCAACATGATGGATTTACATGGGAAATTGATTGTAATAAGTTTCAAAGATCAACGTTATCAAAAAATAGTTTAGAATTTTCTAAATCTTTAAATGAATTAGTTAGTAAAATGGATGAGAATTCAAGAAAATCTTTCTGTGATTCATTAGAAAAATATATTGATGCTCTTGGTATAAAAACTTTATCGGAACTTTCATCATTGAAAACAAAAACAATTAGTTCATTAAAAGTATTTACAAAAAAAGATCGTGCTGTATTTATAGAATTTGTTAAAATATTAATTAGAAGTAAAGTTATTTAAAAAAGAAGGTGAATTTAAATGAAAAAGGTATGGGAAATAGTAAAAAAACTTGCAAAAAGATATTTTATAGATGCCATGAGTTATATGGCGCTTGGATTATTCGCAACATTGCTTATTGGAACGATTATAGGCGCACTAGCAGACATCCCGTTTTTATCTTTTTTAAAAAATGATTTTATTGTAAGTAAAGTTACATATAAAGATGGTATTGTAGGAATTATGAAATCTTCATATACATATGGTGCTGCAATTGGTGTTGCAATGGCATATGGACTTAAAAAAGATCCACTTGTAATCTTTTCTTCCTGTGCAACAGGTGCAGTAGGAGCTATCGCAGGAGGACCAGTTGGAGCTTATTTAGGAGCATTATTTGGAATGGAAATAGGTGGATTAGTTTCTAAAAAAACTCCTATTGATATTATCGTTACACCATTATGTGTTGTGTTAATTGGAACCATTGTAGGTTATTATCTTGGTAAACCGGTAAACTCCTTAATGCAAGCATTAGGCGATTTTGTAGAAAATGCAGCTGCATATCAACCAATAATTTCTGCTATTGTTATTTCAGTAGTTGTAGGTATTGTATTAACGATGCCATTATCTTCGGCAGCACTTTGTTCAATGATAGGAATAAGTGGGTTAGCAGGAGGAGCTGCTACAATTGGATGCTGTTGTCAAATGGTAGGCTTTGCAGTTCAAAGTTATCGTGACAATAAATTAAGTGGTGTAGTTTCCGTTGGGATTGGGACTAGTATGTTACAATTTAGTAATTGCCTTAAAAAACCAATTGTTTGGGTACCAACAATTCTTACAAGCGCAATTTTAGGGCCAATTGGGGTATGTTTATTTAATATTACAAATAATAATTCTTTATTATGTGGAATGGGAACATGTGGTTTCACTGGTTTATTTGGTGCTTATGAAACTATGGTAGTAACAAGTAATCCTATTAATGTAATTTTAATCTTAGTTTTAATATGTATTATTTTACCTGCAGTTTTAACGTGGGTTTTTGATTTCATCTTAAGAAAATTAAATCAAATAAAAGATGGTGATTTATTAATTGTATCAACAGATAAGAAATAAGGATAAAATGAATGAAATAAAAAAAGATTTTGAAAATAATCAATTAATAATGAAACTATATAGTCTTTATATTAGTGAATATAATAATTCAATAAAAAAATCACAGGTAGAAGAGTTAGCTTCTACTTGTGATATTGATTTAGACTATGCTTTTTATTTATTATTTGTAAATTTTTTAGGATTGGATATTGTAGATAATAAACTACATTTAGAACTTGCAAACGAATACATTAGACCATATCTTAAATCTTTAGATCCAACTGTTTATTATAATAATCCATATTATAAAAATGTAAAACCAAAAGAAAAGAAAAAAGGAAATTGGACTTTAAAATATTTAACTTTTAAACCCTATGAGTTATTTGTATGTGATGATTTATCTATTGATCAAAATAAAGAGTATCCTAATATTGGA
This sequence comes from Bacilli bacterium, assembly GCA_045533785.1. Classification (GTDB taxonomy): domain Bacteria; phylum Bacillota_I; class Bacilli_A; order ML615J-28; family CAG-313; genus UBA1737. The sequence continues at coordinate 518 of JAZSIL010000007.1, read as the reverse complement.
TATTTTAAGGATGAATTTAAATATTTGGCTGTTTTAGAAGATAATCATGAATGGATGCTAATAACCCCAAATGAAATTGAAACAATGAAAGAACCAATTAATAAAGCTTTTGGTAATGTAATCACTTTTGGTCTTGGACTTGGTTATTTTGCGTATATGGCTTCACTTAAGGATAATGTTAAAAGTGTAACAATTATTGAAAAAGATCCTAAAGTAATAAAATTATTTAAAAATGAAATTCTTTCTTTCTTTGAATATAAACATAAAATAAAGATTATTTGTGCTGATGCTTTTGATATTATGAAACAAGGTATTAATACTTATGATTATTGTTTTATTGACATTTGGCATGATGCATCAGATGGTGTAAGTCTTTATGCGAAATTTAAAAAATATGAAAGGGAAAATCAAAATGTAATAATAGATTACTGGGTTGAGACAACGCTTATCTCATATATTAAATGGTATGCATTTAGTCATTTTGAAAATTTAAAAAAACATCATAAATTAGATAATTC
>JAZSIL010000298.1:0-7244 GCA_045533785.1 Bacilli bacterium | reverse complement strand
TAATAAGACTTATAAAATTTGTGTAATTGATTATGTATATAACTATTATTATTACAAAAAATATTTTAATAATCTTCCAGCTACACATCTTGATAGTTATATTAGAGATGCAGTAATATATGCATTAGATAGTGGTGCATAATATGAAAACATTATTTGCAAGAATTTATCAAAAAATATTATTTCTCTTTACATGTATTATTAAATTTAGAGAACCAGTTATTTTAAATGATTTAAGTGACGGTAAAGAAGGTTTAATTAGGAAAAGGAAACGTAATGTTTTACTTTTATCGGGTAAAAGAGTTTGTAATGAAGAGTTTTATAAATCACTTGATAAGTTATTAAAAGATAGTTTTAATGTAATTAACTATACTGATATTCCAACTGATCCAGATATTTTATCAATTGAAAAAGCTGTTGAAACTGCTAAAAACTTTAATACTGATTGTGTTGTAGCAATTGGTGGTGGATCAACGATGGATGCTGGTAAGGTTATCGCAGCAAGACTAACTAACAAAAAATCGGTTAGAAAAATGAGGGGACTTCTAAAAATTACTAAAAAACCTATCTTTATGATAATGATACCTACTACTTGTGGGACTGGTTCTGAATGTACTGTAGCAAGTGTTGTAACAGATCTTGAAAGAAATGAAAAATACGCAATTAGTGATCCTAAACTTATTCCTCATTATGCAGTACTTGATCCTAAAGTATTACTTACACTTCCAAAAAGTTTAATCGCAACTACAGCGCTTGATGCGTTAACTCATGCGGTAGAAGCATATATTGGAAGAAGTAATACTTATGAAACCTATCTTTATGCAAGACGAGCTATTGTTAAAATTATAAATAATGTTGAAACTGCTTATAATAATGAAAAAGATTTAAATTCTAGACAATTACTGCAATATGCTTCTTATGAAGCTGGTATTGCTTTTACTAAAGCTTATGTAGGGTATGTTCATGCCTTTAGTCACGCAATAAGTGCATATTATCATTTACCACATGGCTATTTAAATGGCATACTTTTACCAATTGTTTTAGAAGCATATGGAAAATCTGCAAATAAAAAACTAATTGACTTAAATCATGAAATAGGAATTAATTCTTGTAACCCTAGTGATTTTATTATAAAAATAAAAGAGTTATTAGTAAATTTAAATATAGAAAACAATTTGTGTGATATAATTAAAGATGAAGATATTCCTAAAATGATTAAGCACATAAAAAAAGAGGTATATCCACTATACCCGGTGCCGAGATTTTTTAGTGATGAAGAATTATTAAATATTTTTAATAAAATCAGAAATATTGCATAAAATAAGAAAAAGGAGAAAATGATTATGCCTTATATTATTGATATATATGCTCGTGAAGTTTTAGATTCAAGAGGAAATCCTACTGTTGAAGTAGAAATTACACTTGAAAGTGGTGTAATGGGACGTGCAATTGTTCCAAGTGGCGCATCAACTGGTGATGGCGAAGCATTAGAACTTCGTGATAACGATCCAAAAAGATATTTAGGTCGTGGTGTTTTGAAAGCTTGTGAGAATGTTAATGAAGTAATCGCACCTGAACTTTTAGGTTATGATGTAAGAGAACAATTATTAATTGATAAAAAGATGATTGAACTAGACGGAACACCTAATAAATCTCATCTTGGCGCAAATGCAATTTTAGCTGTATCACTAGCTTGTGCAAAAGCAGCTGCTAAATATAATAATGTTCCACTTTACCAATACTTTGGTGGTTTCTATGCTCATACTCTTCCAACACCGATGATGAATATTTTAAATGGTGGAGCTCATGCTAATTGGTGTATTGATATTCAAGAAATTATGATTATGCCTGTTGCCGCAAAAACATTTAAAGAAGCTTTAAGAATGGGTGCAGAAGTTTTCCATAATTTAAAAGAAATCTTAAAATTCAAAGGTTGTAACGTTGCAGTTGGTGATGAAGGTGGTTATGCGCCAAAATTATCATCTAATGAAGAAGCAATTGATGCTGTTTGCGAAGCAATTAAAAAAGCAGGATATGTACCAGGAAAAGATATTTATCTTGCACTTGATGTAGCATCTAGTGAATTCTATAATCCACATACTAAACAATATATTTTAAAGAGTGAAAACAAAACCTTAGATGCTGGTGGAATGGTTAAGTATTATGAATCATTAATTAAGAAATATCCTATTATTTCTATAGAAGATGGTTTAGACCAAAATGATTGGGACGGTTGGAAAGTGCTTACACAAAAATTAGGTTCAAAAGTTCAACTAGTTGGTGATGATTTGTTTGTTACAAATACAAACCTTTTATCACGTGGAATTAAAGAAAAAGTTGCTAATGCTATTTTAATTAAAGTAAATCAAATTGGGACTTTATCTGAAACATTTGCTGCTATTGAAATGGCAAAACGTGCAGGTTATACTGCAGTAGTATCACACAGAAGTGGTGAATCCGAAGATACTACAATTGCAGATATTGCAGTAGGTCTTAATGCAGGTCAAATAAAGACAGGTTCACTTTCTAGAAGTGATAGAATTGCTAAATACAATCGTCTTCTTCGTATTGAAGATGAGCTTGGTGAAGTGGCAGTATATGATGGTTTAAAATCATTATATAGTTTAAAAAAATAGAATTTCTAATTAAGAGTCACTTGTGTGGCTCTTTTTTGTTTTTAAATATTGACATTAATTTTTAAAAATGGTATAATGTTCTTAAATAGATTTATTCTATTGCGTATAATTAGAAGTGATAAAGATTCAAAAAATTTTATATTTTGTCACAAATTTATATATAGAATTGTTTTATATGTGAAATCTAATTAAATATTACAGATAGGAGAAGTATAAAATGAAAAAGAAAATTTTTGTTTTTGTTGCTGTTATGATGATAATGCTAACTCTTGTATCATGTGGTAAAAAGTATATTGTTACTTTTGACACACAAGGTGGTAGCACTATTGAAGAAGTAGAAGTCAAAAAAGGTAAGAAAGTTTCTAAACCTGAAGATCCTGTAAAAGAAGGATATGACTTTGTTGAATGGCAACTTAATGGTGCTGAATATGATTTTTCAACTAAAGTAAAAAGTAATTTAACATTAGTTGCAAAATGGGAAATTCCTGCTATTGAAGGTAAAGTTAAAGTTATATTTGACACACAAGGCGGAAGTAAAGTAGAAAGTGTTATTATTAATAAGGGAAGTAAGGTTCCTGAACCTGAAGATCCTGTAAAAGAAGGATCTGTCTTTGCTGGTTGGCAAGTAAATGGTGTAGACTATAATTTTGATATTAAATTAACAAAGAATATCACACTTGTTGCAGTATGGAAAACTCCTCTTAAGACACCTACAAATGTTAAATATGCAAATAATAAAGTTTCTTGGGATAAAGTTGAAGGTGCAACTTCTTATGATGTATATGTAAATGGTGTTAAGAGTGCTGTTAATACTAATGAATATACAATTGATCTTGAAAAAGAAAAGATGTTTACATTTAGTGTTGTTGCAGCATCTAATACAGGTCTTTCAGAATCATCTGAAACTGCTATGTATACACTTCCATATACAACAACTCAAATTTGTGAAGCATTAGATATTACTGAAAATGAAGCAAATGAATATCTTGAAGAATTTAGAATTGTTCTTGCTGCTCAAGATAAATTTGGTATTACATTTAAAGAATTTGAAGAAATGTCTGATCCTACTGAGTTATTAGCATATATTCAAAATGGTAGGACTAGTGATTTAATTTCATTCTTAGGTGTAATTAATGGTATTAGACTTCAAACTGTTGAATATGAAAAACCAAAAATGCCTAATGTTGATTTACAACCATTATTTGAAGATATGAAATCAAAAGGAGCTTATAGTTCTAATAAAACAAATTATGCTGATGATGAAAGATTTGTAGAACTAATTGTTCCTGCTATTGGTTATGGCATGTATGGATGTCGTTATTATGATGATGTTACTATATTTGTGGCGCTTGAACAAGTGATTATGAGTCCAGGTGCTCTTTATAATGTAATTAGAAATAACGAAACTTACACATTTACTAAATATGATGGTAAAGAATTTGTTCTTAGTGCTGCTGAAATTGAGTCTATTATAAATTATTATGAATTGATTAACGAAAAATGCTCTGGACAATCTTGGCTTTTACAAGAAGAATATACAGATGAAATTATGATGGCACAATATATGTCTCAAGTATATTGGTATGATATGATGGTTAATAGTCAAAAAGCAGCTGAAGAAGGTATAGCAAAAGTTATTGAAAACTATGCTAAAAATAAAGAAGCTTTAAATGCAACTGCTATTAAGTTATATGATGCATATGAAACTGCAATGACTTATGAAACTAAGTTAGAAGAACTTATTAATAAGTTTGAGCAAATTGATTCTGAAATTGCTCTTACTGAATTTATTGAAGATGCTAGAAACTTTGCAATCCAAGTTGCTGAGTTATTAGAAGATAATTTACCTACAGAAGCAGAAGTTGAATTATTAGTTGAAACTTTAGAAGGTTATGGCTATATGCTTAATTTAAATGGTGAAGTAGATGAAATCTTTAAATCACTTGAAGGTTTATTAAATACTGCAATTTCCACAGTTGCTGCTACTTTATCAATAATTGATGAAATTACTGTTGCAGATATTGAGTCATTATTAAATCTAATGGAAAATCCAGAAGATGCTGCTGCAATTGCTACAGTTGAAAAAATTATTAAGTTATTAGAAACAAAACTAGATAATGTTGATATTATTAATAATGTTGATTTAGAAAGTATTTTATCTATACTATTTGTAAGTAATGGTGGAGATTTAAATCAAATAAAATCACTTGTAAGTGTATTATTAGATATTCAATTTACTGATGAACAAGTAAAAGAACTTGAAGATGAAGTTGTAGCTCTTTTAGAATATATTAATGCTTATGATAGCACTAAATTAGAAGAACTTCTTTCAGGATTATATGCTGGTACTGCTGATACTAAAGAAGTTTTAGATGAATTATTTAAGTTAGTTGATTATGTTGCTGGATATTTTACTAGTGATAAAGTAGTTAAATATGAAAAATATATTAAGAGTGCGATTCTTCAATCAGGTGCTTTTGATAATGAAGGTGCTTTAGAATTCTATGAATTTGTTAAGAATGATTTTAATTTCTTTGTTAAATATTTTGCATATAATATTAAGGTTTTATTGATTGATGAAATGTTTGGAAGTTCTAGTTATGATAGACTAAAAGAACTTGAATATACAATTGATTTAGCAAAATCAGAATATACTAATGAAGAATACAAAGCATTTATGGAATTTATGGCAAAAGGTGAACAACTTGTTGAAGGTACTGAAACTCCTGATGAAAGTTATAAAGAAAACTTATTCTATATTGATTATCAAGGAAGTCTTGCTAAACTTGAAAAGTTAATTGGAAAAGCTTATTCACAATTAACTCCTCAAGATAGACAATTAATAAATGATGCTGATTTTATATATTGGTATTATCATGATCCTGTATATTAATATGTGGAATAATTAAATTATGAGATAATAGGAATTTTTCCTATTATCTTTTTTTAAAATCTTAATCTTTAGTATTTTGTTTCGTATTGTGGTATAATAATATAAAGAGGACGCAATTATGATAAAAGCTAATAATATTACATGTAAATATATAAATGGATCAGATGTTCAAACAATATTAGAAGATGTTTCTTTTGAAATAAAAGACAAAGAATTTGTTATTATTACTGGTACAAGTGGTTCTGGTAAAACTACACTTCTAAAAATATTAAGTGGAATAAAAGAACCTGACTCTGGTAGCATATACTGGAATGATACAAATATTTATGAGTTATCTAATAAAAAATTAAGTGATTTAAGACTAAGAGAAAGTGGATTTATTTATCAAGATTTTATGCTTATAGATGAACTTAATGTTTATGATAATCTTATATTATCGCAAAAACTATTAAATTTAAAAGATGATAAAAAAGTAAATAGTATTATAGAGCTACTTTCGCTTAAGTTTTTATTAAAAAAATATCCACCAGTATTAAGTGGTGGAGAAAAACAACGTGTTGCTATTGCAAGAGCGCTTATTAATAATCCTAAGATTTTATTTTGTGATGAACCAACTGGATCACTTGACTATAAAGCTACAATTGAAATAATGGAATTATTATTAAAGTTAAATAAAGAGCATAATATAACAATAATTCTTGTCACTCATGAACAAGAAAATTTAAAATATGCAACAAGAATTATTAAATATAATAACGGTGTTTTAGAATGCGATTAAAACTGTTGTTTGAAAATATTAAGCATCATTTAGTATTATCATTTTTTATTTTATTTACAAGTGTTATTATTGTAACATCAATAACGCTTGCTGTTGAAACTAATTCTTTTTTAAATCATGTAACTAGTGATGAATATCGTGTTACTAATCATGATATGGACATTATTATTAAATCTAATACTGGACTTTCATTAAAAGGAACAAGAGGAGATAATTTAGAATATGATAATTCTTATGAAAGAAGAAATTCATTTTATAATGTAACACTTCTTGCTACAGCTAATTCTAATACTGGGATTATACAGATCTTTGAAGGGTCAAACGAAGATATTAATTTAGCTTTTGATAAAGATTTAACTATTAATGAAAATGAAATTGTTATTACGAGTACACTAGCTTCTAATTTGGAAGTATCTAATAATGACTTTATAGATTTATATATTGGAGATCAAACTATTAAATATAAAGTTGTTGGTATTATTGATGGTACTGGGATTTATACAGGAGATAGTGCTTTTATTACAGGATACCATGTAGCAGAACATTATGCTTTAAGAAAGATGTATAATCTTATTATGCTAGATGTTAAAGAAGATGCTGATTATGATAATATCTATAATCATCTTCGTAGCAAATATCATGCTTATTCTGTAATTGATATTAATGATAAAGCACACATTGATTCAATGTCTACTAGTTCATTAGATGAAATGTTAGCAATTGTTACTTTGATATTTTTAATTATCTTAGTTATTTTACTTAAAATGTTTAGTCAAAAAACAAAAAAACAAAAAGATTATTTTGTTTTAATTGGTAAGAATAATTATTATAAAATATATCAATTAATTGCTTGGATATTAATTATTACTTTGTCAATTATTGGTTCTATTATTTTATCCAATTTATTTATAAAAATATTACTTCGCATTCATAATTG
>JAZSIL010000236.1:0-5856 GCA_045533785.1 Bacilli bacterium | reverse complement strand
GTATAAATACTATTATGTATTTTTTTTATCTTTTTAAATAGTTATTAAATCAATTTTTGATATAATACAAGTTGAAAGGGAAAAAGATACTATGAAAGAAATTAAGAATATATTTTCTTCAATTCTTTGTGTAATAAAAATTAAACCTTCATATTTGGTTGTTAAAATATTTTCAATTATTACAAGTGTTATTACAGCACTTATTCCTGTAATGGTCGTAAAAGAGATTGTTAATATTTATTATAGTGATAAAAGTATAGGTAGAATTGCGGTATTAGTCGGAATAAGTTTTTTAGTTCTTGCGGCAATTCATTTAATAAACTTTGTCATTGATTTATATGATGGTCATATAAAAAGAATTTTTATTGCGGAAGAATCGATTATATTTTATAAAAAGTTATCAACACTAGATTACGAACTACATGAAAGTCCTTTATTTTTAAATGATTATACAAGAGCACTAGAAGAAAGTGTTGAACATATATTTGCTACTTGTAATGGTAGTTTTAATATTATAAAAATTGTGCTAACTAGTATCGGAATGTTTTCTGTTATTGCTACACTTCATTATAGCGTTGTAATTATTGCGGTAGTTCTTGCACTAGTATATGGAATTTTAAAAGTACTTATGGCAAAAATTCAGTTTATTGCTTCAACTAATCAACGTCCATTTAGAAGAATGACAAGATACAATGAAAGAAGTTTAACTTTAAAAGACTCAATGGCAGAACTTAAAACAACGGATATTGGTGATTTGTTACTTGAAAACAATGTTAATGCTCATAATAACATTATTAAAGTGTTTGATAAATATATTTTCCCCAAAACAGTATTATCTTTTATTTGTAATTTATTACTTACAATTTTATATCCATTGATAATTTGCGTTGTAGCTTATTTTACGATAGACGATTTAACTAATGAAACGATTGCTTGGTTTTCTTCGATGACTGTTGCCGCAACAACTTTATCAAATTTAATAACACAACTTGCACGAGCATTTGGTGATGTTGGTGGGTCTGTAACAGAAGTAAAGGTTGCATTTGATTTACTTAAGAAAGAAGGGTGTATTGAATCTAAAAAAGGCCTGAATGTAGAAGAGTTTAAAGACTTAGAAGTTAATGATATAAGTTTTTCATATAAGGGTGATGTTAATCAACTAGAAAATGTTTCAATGAAAATAAAAAAGGGACAAAAAATAGCCATTGTTGGACATAATGGTGCTGGTAAAACAACCCTTGTAAAACTACTTCTTAGATTATATGATGTGAATAATGGATCAATTTTATATAACGATATTAATTATAAAGATATAAATGTAGATAGTTTAAGAAAACAAGTTGGTGCAGTATTTCAAAATGTAGAAGTATATGCTGTTAGTATTGCAGAAAATATTTTACTTAGAACTCCTATTACAAAAGAAGATTTTCTTCTTGTCGATGAAGCACTTAAATTCTCAGGTTTAGATGAATATGTAAAAACTCTTCCTAATGGAGTAAATACAATTTTAACAAAAGAATTTGATCGTAATGGTATTGTTTTGTCAGGTGGTCAAAATCAACGCCTTGCAATAGCAAGAGGTTATGCTTTAAATTATAATTTATTTATTCTAGATGAACCTTCAAGTGCACTAGACCCTATTGCAGAAGCAAATGTATATAATAATATGTTAAGTTTAGGTCGGGATAAAACAATTATTTTTATCTCACACCGTTTAACAACAACAGTTAATGCTGACTATATTTATTTATTTGAGCATGGTAAGATTATTGAAGAAGGAACACATGAAGAATTAATGAAACTTAATAAGAAGTATAAAGAAATGTTTACTTCACAAAGTAAAAAATATTTAGGAGGTGATTATGATGAAAAGTAATACTCCTAAGTTAAACTTCTTAAGTAAGAATTTTAAAGTATTAAAACTTGTATTTAAGTTCTGTCCACAACTTTTATGTTTATCAATTATATATATAATTTGTGCTGTTTTAACAAGTGTATTAAAGGTTTATTTAATTAGTGTTGCGATTACACATGTCTTAGAAGGTAAAGAATTTATTGATCTAGTTACAAAAGTTTTATATGTATTAATTGCTGAATTAATTTGTTTATTTGGTCATGTTTTATATGAAGATTATTTCGAACCTAGATATCGTAATGTATATGTTAAGAAAATTCAAACGCATCTATTTAAAAAGGTACGCCAAATTGATATGTTAGAATATGATAATCCAGTTTTCTATAATAAATTTTCACGTGCATTAAGAGATTCACAATGGCGTGGTTTTAGAGTGTATCGAACATTTATTGATTTTATTAAATCTATATGTATTTCATTTGCTCTTGGTACATATATTATCATTGCTGATCCAGTATTAATAGTAGTAATTCTACTATCATCTTTAGTTGCAATTTTTTCAATTAATGAAGTTCATAAATTATGGTATAAACTATATAAAGAAAACGAAACAGAACATCGTTTCTCTTGGTATATCAATAGAACTTTTTATAATGTTAAATATGCTGCTGAAATTAAAACAACAAATGTGCCTAATTTACTTATTGAAAAATATAAAGATTCAGTTAAACAAATTGAAAAAACAAGTTTGAAATACTATAAGAAAATGGCTCCTCATCAGTCAATATTCCATATATTTGATACTTTAGTTGCACAAGGCGGAACATATATTTATCTTGGATATAGATTATTTAATGGTTTTATTAAAGTTGCTGATTTTTCTTCTTCAATTAATGCGACAACATCTTTTTATAATAACTTTATGCAGGCAATAACAACTATTACAACTTTAAAAGAACATGCTAGATATATTGATGACTTTTTATGGGTAATGGATTATGAGCCAACAATAGAGAAAAATGAAGGAATTATTATTGAAGAATTAAGTAGTATTAAACTAGAAAATATCTATTTTAAATATTATGAATCAAAAGACTATGTTATTAATAATTTATCTTTTAATTTAAATCGTGGCGATAAAATAGCAATTGTTGGACACAATGGTAGTGGAAAAACAACATTAATTAAACTTATTTTAAAATTCTATCAATTACAAGAAGGTACTATGTATATTAATGGTATTAACTATAATGAAGTTAACCCATTTAGTTTAAGAAAAAATATGGCAGTAGTATTCCAAGATTATCAAATCTATGCCGTAAGTATCGCAGAAAACATTTTAATGAGAAAAGTAAAATCAAAAGAAGATGAAGAAAACGTATATAAAGCTTTAGATAAAGTTGGACTACTTGAAAAAGTAAAATCATTAAAAGATGGAATATATACTGAGATGACAAGAGAATTTGACGTATCTGGTGAAGCTTTTAGTGGTGGTGAACGTCAAAGAATTGTCGTAGCAAGAGTATTTGCATCAAATGCAGATTTATATATTTTAGATGAACCAACAGCATCACTTGATCCACTTGCAGAAGAAAAAATAAATAAACTTATTTTATCAACAGCAAAAGATAAAACAATTATTATCATTGCCCACAGACTTTCTACAGTTGTTGATACCGATAAAATTTATTTAATGAAACAAGGAACATTCACAGAAATTGGAACACATCAAGAGTTGTTATCTCTAAATGGTGATTATGCATTAATGTTTAATACACAAAAACATTTATATGAAATTGAAAAAAAGGACTAAGATCAACTTAGTTCTTTTTGTTTGAATATATATAAAAAAAGTAGTATAATACATATATGGGTGTTCCTTGCCTAACCACCCAGTAATCAAAACAAGGAGGATTATATATGAAAAAAGAAAAAAATTTATGGATGGCAAGAATAGCAATAGTTGCAGCACTTTATGTTGTACTTACTTTAATTAGCTATCCATTTTCTTATGGCATAATACAATTTAGAATAAGTGAAGCATTAATGCTTCTTTGTTGTTATGATAAAAGATATACTTGGAGTATGGTTGTTGGATGTATAGTATCAAATCTATTTTCATTTGATTTAATCGACTGTCTTTTTGGTACACTTGCAACACTTCTTGCGTGTATAACAATGGTGCTATTAAAGAAAAAGTTCATTGCAAGTTTTGCACCGGCAGTATTTAATGGAATAATTATCGGTTTAGAACTATATTTTGTTATTGATTCACCACTAATTTTAAGTATAACTGGCGTTGCAATAGGAGAATTAGTAGTAGTTGTAATACTTGGAAATGTTATTTTTCATTATATAGAAAAAGATAAAAAACTAATGGAAGTAATTGGTATAAAAAATTTATTAAAAGAGTAGATAAAAAAGCAAATATTATGATATAATATTAATGCCTGGGGAGTTCGTGTTTTCATTTAATGGCGACCCGAACAAATTTTCCAAGGGAGCTATGGCAATGATGTGTTGAATGCCTCCACGCCTTTTTGGCCTGTAGATGGAATCCTAATTCTATGTCTCGTGCTTACCACCTAGTAGCATGCGGTCTCGCATGGTGATAGCGGCTCATCCGGGTATTTTTTTTTATTAGGAGATTAAACATAACATTATATGAAATTAATATATCTAGCGGGGGTTACTGATCCATTTGGTCGTAACCATTTATTTTTTATCGCAGCATGTATTTTACTAATTATTGGATTGTCTATTTTAATTGCTAAAACAAATATTAAATTTTCTACTATCATTAATATAATGTTAATTACTTGGATATTTTTTGAAATCATTAAACTAATATCTAACATTAGCTATTTATTAAGTGATGGAACAGTGGTTAAACTATTAGAGTATGAAGCAAAAGAAGGAATAAGTATTTTAAGTGCCTATTATCCAAGAGAATCACTTCCGTTTCATTTATGCTCTATACAACCATTCTTTATTTTAATAATTAAACTTACAAAAAATGAAAAACTAAAAGATGCATTACTTAAATTTATTTTTCCAACCGCAACCCTTGGTGCCATTATTGCAATACTAGTTGGTTCAGAAGGAGCAGATTTTGCATATCCACTAACATATGAATATTTCTTGTTTCACACGTTATTAACAGTTTTTGCAATATCTATTGTAATAAAAAAACAAATCACAATTACTTTAAAATCACATCTACAAACATTACTTATGATCTTATTAATGTTTGTTGGATCAATTTGGTTAAATTCAATTTTAAGTGATACAGGAACATTAGATCTTAGTTTATATACTAACTTTTTCTATTCTATGAGACCACCAATTGATGATGTGCATTTACCAATTCTTAATTTAGATAATGGATGGTTTGTTTATTTCTTTACTATTATAGGAATAGGTGTTACAACAATTACATTATTACAACTTCCATTTATAATTAAGAATCATAAAAATAACAAATAAAAGGTGAAAAGCAATAAGCTTTCACCTTTTTTTAAAAAAAGATGAATTAATAGCAAAAAAATAAGGTGAGACTATGAGTTTACACCTTATTTTTCTTTTTAACTAATGCTTTAGATTCTTAAAGAAATCAAATAATTTTTTTAATATTCGTTTAATAGTTCTATTGACGTATTGTGGACTGACATTATTTTCTTTTGCAATAGTAACTTGCTTTTTATTATTTTGATAATATTCAATAAGAAATTTTTTTTCAATATCGGATAAGATATCTGGTGGAAAGTCCAAAATTGTCTTGCAAAATTCTACTTTTTCATTAGAATAGGAAAAAACATCTTGATTTGGAATGCTATTAACTAGTTCTTCATTACTATCATTATTTTTATTATTTAGAGAAATATATTTTTCATTTTTTCTTTCCTTAAGAAAAGAAATTTTTTTATTCTTTAAAGAAATATAAATATATGAATCTATATTTTTAATTTTAGGATTATTTTCGTTTTGAATATTAATAATTG
>JAZSIL010000251.1:0-2279 GCA_045533785.1 Bacilli bacterium | reverse complement strand
TGATTATTGATTTATTTTATGTTTCTTCATCTTCAGGACAAAAAAAATTTTGAAAACGTGCAAAGAAAGCATTTAAGTATAAAAAGAAGAATAAGGTATATATCCTTTCAAAAGATAAAATTATTATTGAAATTTTATATAGTTTAGAAGATTATTATATTAGTTTTGATAATGGGCAAAACTTTGTAAGAGTTGAAGAAAGCGAATTAGGTTTTCAACATAATAGAGATGAACTTATGTGGCGATTAAAAGAATATAAATGTGCTCATCCTGTTGATAGACAAAGAGGAGACGCAAAGACCCCACTTTCATATTTTATAGACTTTCTAGATAATTTTATTGAATAATATGAAACTTTAGGATGCGGAAATTATTTTTCCAATTTTCCGTACATTTCTAAAGTAATCCCGTTTCAATAGTTTAAAAATCCCGTAAAATTTAAAAATTACGGGATTTTATTGATTTTTTAAGCTTGCGGACACGGGTATCGTAGGGTACGCCCCTAGTCCACCAATAATATGCTAGTCTGGTTTGTTGAAAAAACAAACCAGTTTTTAATTTTGTAGTAAATTTTCCTGTAGTATGGTATAATTAATCATAGGACTTAGTGGGATAGAAAGCTAAAAATAGAATTGAGACTATGAAAGTATATTGTTTATATATATTCTGATAAAAAATTAGGAAGTGATAATGATGAAAAGGCTATGCTCAAAAAAAGATTTGAAGGGTTATACTAAGATGCTAAGTGTTTTAATAAACTTAGAACTAGAAGATAAAGATTATTGCTGGTTGATAAGTGATATTGAAGCATATCCAACTAAAGAAAAATACATTAACTTAATAAATAATAATAAATTTTTATTATTAAAAACTGAAGAATTAGTTAATATGTTAAAAGACGATGACTTTCAATGGATATGGGCTGTCTTTTCAGCAATCCCTTTAAGTTATAGTAAAGAACAAATTTTAAAGTATGACTTACCAGTTTTACAAAGTTATACTAAAGATTATAATACATTTTTGGGTAAACCAAAACTACAACACCCATTTGCTGAATTTGAAATATATGCTTGGGATAGTTCTGGTATGTTTATAGTAAGTGATGATGGAAATGAAATTCTTAAAAAATTTAAAGATTCTTATCCGTTATCTATTGATGATTTTGATAGAAAAATAGTATTTGATGACTGGCGATATAGAAATGAAATGGGTTTAAATTATAGGAAAAAAGATTACAAACTCTTATTGGTTGTCATGACAGTATTTTCTGTAATAACTATTATTGGAATGTTTATATCGTTATATGCTATATTCTTTTTTATCTTGGCTTTATTGGCAGACACTGCTGTTATGCTTGACTATCTAAAGTTTAAGAATAATCATTTAATAATTACAACAGAAGCAATATATATTACTAATTTGTTTAAAAAAGAAAAGGAATATATAATAAATTACAAAAAATTATCATTAGAAACAAAACAGTCTGTTAAAAAAGGTGGAGGATTATTGTTAAAGTTTTATGATGGAGAAAAATTTATATTAAAGTATGAAGATATTTTAAACTTTCCAGTAATGTACGGAGATAAATTGACAAATTATGGTGAAGCAATTAAATCTTTAGGAATACCTATTAAAGATAAAAAAGGATTTTATGATAAATGGTAATGAGGTTATTAATATGTATAAAATTGCGAAAATATATTTTAAACCAATAATTAAGGATCGTGATATAGCATTGGATAAAATAGAGGTTATACTATGGATGCTTATTAAAAATGGTCAAATATTAGAAGAATGTATTGTTGAAGATCATAATGATCATTATATTGCAAATGTAATTACTACTGATGATGATTCTTTAGATACAAAATATTTTAATCAATATATCAAAAATGAAGTTAATAATTTTGAAATAAATGTTCAAATAATATGTGATGATGCCCTTGCAACAGATAGCTGCCATTGTGAAGAACATAGTTATTATGTTTTAGCTATAAATCCAGATGATTCATCAAGTCCAATAATTTGTGTATACTGTGGTAAAGAAATACCATTAATTAGAATTCCATATTTATACAAAGAAGAAGAACATTATTCAATATTAAGTTTCCAAAGATTATATAGGTCAGTTGATAATATATGGATGCAAAGTTTATCTGATAGATTTTCTAAAAGGCAAATAGTTGATTATAAATCACAACTTAATCAACGAGGAATTGAAATATG
Organism: Bacilli bacterium; assembly: GCA_045533785.1. GTDB lineage: Bacteria > Bacillota_I > Bacilli_A > ML615J-28 > CAG-313 > UBA1737. The sequence goes on along the minus strand of JAZSIL010000251.1, from coordinate 53 downwards.
TAATGAATTAGAAAAGAAAGTTCAAAAACCGGTTTATTACCTATTATGTAATC
>JAZSIL010000207.1:0-20984 GCA_045533785.1 Bacilli bacterium | reverse complement strand
ATATGAAAAATAAAAATAATCGTAAAAAAGAATATTATATTCATCAAATAGTGAGGGAAAACGAAACCAATCAAAATGAAACAAATAATAAATCAACTGTTGTTACTAATGTTAGAAATGTTCCATCATATGCAGAAAATGTTGGTTATCATTTAGATCCAAAAAGATATGATTCTCTTAGAACGCATAAACCTAAAAAGGAAATTGTTGAAGAAGTTGCGGAAGAGATTGTTGAACCAGTTCCAGTTGTTAATGAACCAGAAAATGATTATTATTCTGCAATGGCTGATGAGTATATTGAACATAGTGATGACGAAACAATTATTAGTGATGTTATAAGTGAAGATGAAATAGAACAACCACTTGTGGAAACTCCTGTTGTAGATGAACAAATAAATAATACTCCAAAACAACCTGTTAAACCATCTATTCCTACACCTAAACCTAAGGTTATTAAGAAGAAAAAATATATTGCTCCAAGTTTTGATTTATTGAATAAAGGTACTGAAACAACTGATAAAGACATTAGTCTTGCTGAAGAACAAAAAGCAAAAATTAATGAAATTTTAGAAAAATATGGAATTAAAGCTCATGTTGCTAAATATATTTTTGGTCCGACTGTTATTATGTATTTAATTGAACTTGAAAGTCTTAGTGAAGATGTTAAATCAATTCGTAAAATTGAAGATAATCTTGCAATGTATCTAGCATGTAGTAATATTCGTATTTTAACACCAATTCCTAATATGAAATATGCTGGAATTGAAATACCTAAACCTAAAGAAAGTCGTTCAATCGTTTATTTAAGAGATTTAATTTCCAATAAACAATTTGTTAATAGTAAATATGCGTTACCTATTGCTGTAGGTATGAACAGTTTTGGAGAAAAAATTTATGCTGATATCGGTGATATGCCTCATGGACTATGTGCTGGGGAAACTAAATCAGGTAAGAGTGTATGTTTAAATACAATCATTTTAAGTTTAATTTATCATTTTTCTAGTGAAGATGTTAGAATTATGTTACTTGACCCTAAGACAGTTGAATTTAGTAAATATTCAGATATTCCACATCTTGCAATGCCGGTAATTATTGATAAAACTTATTTTGAACCAGCTGTTATTTGGTTAACAGATGAAATGGAAAGACGTTATAAAAAGCTTAATAAATATGGTGCTGTAGAACTATCTGAATTAAATGAAGAATTAGTTGCTCAAGGACTTCCAAAAGAACCATATATTGTTATGATTATGGATGAGTTTAATGACTGGTTCATGGATGCTTCAAGTACTGTTGATGATTGTATTACTAAACTAATGCAAAAAGCTCGTGCTGCTGGTATTCATATCATTCTTGCAACACAACGTCCTAGTGCTGATGTTATTAAGGGAGCTATTAAAGCTAACATTCCTACTCGACTTGCATTTAAAGTATCAAGTTTTGCTGATTCAAGTGTTATTTTAGGTCAATCTGCTGCAGAAAAGCTTGAAGGTAAAGGTGATATGATTCTTCGCTATCCTGGTAAAGGAGATATTCGCTTGCAAGGAGCACTTGTTACTAATAAAGAAATTAAGAGTGTTGTTGAATATTTAAGAGATAATTATGAAGTTGACTATATTGTAACACTAGAAGAATTACAACAATCTAGCGCTTCACGTGGTGGAGGAAATGGAAGTGTTGATCCTAGTTTAGGTCGCAATGATGAATTATTTGTTGAAGTATGTTATTTTGTAGTTAGAAATCAAAATGCATCAGTAAATCAACTTCAAAAAATATTCTCAACAAGTTTTAATCGTATGGATAATATGTTTAGAGATATGCAATTATTAGGAATTGTATCTGGTACGCAACAAGGTACTAAACGTAAAGTTTTAGTTACAGAATTAGAACTAGAAGAAATTTTAAATAATCTATAGTAGGTAGAAAGGAGTTATTATGAATAACAAAAGCTATTTAGAAAAATATAATGATGAAAATAGTGAAGTTGTAGCTAGCTTAAATATTAATAAGCGTATTTTCATGAGGCTAATTGGTTTTCTAATTTGTTCAATAATTTATTTTGTTATTTATCAAATTAGTAAACATAAAGGACTTCACGACATTCAAACACAATTTGTAAATACTTTTGTTAATTCAATAATGACTATTTCTTATTGTGTATCATTTTTCTTTATTGTTTTTTATGTATTATATCTTAGTGTTCCATCATTCAAGAAATCATTTGATAAAGTAAGATTTAAAATTAAGAAGATTTTTTTCTTTGTTTTAGACTGGTTAGTAATTTTACCTATTTGCGCAACTGTTGCTAGTTTTTGTTTTGCATTTGTATTTACTTTTGCGCAAGTTGATGGTGATAGTATGTATCCAACAGTGTATGATGAATCGACTGTTTTTGTTTCATATATAGAAAAAGTTGAGAAATATGATGTTGTTGTTGCATATATCACACCTGAAGCTAACCTTATTAGTTCAAATGAATATTATATAAAAAGAGTAATTGGTGTTCCTGGTGATAGAATTACTTGGATTAATGGAGTTCTAACTATTAATGGAATTATTATTGATGAGGAATATTTAGATCAAGAAACTAAAGAATTTTTTAAGAAAGAGGGTAAATCTGGTAAACAATTTGTAGGAGATTTTGAATATAAAGTTGACGGTGTAATTGAAAAATGTAAAGTTATACCTGATGGATACTATTTTATAATGGGTGATAACAGAACCGTCAGCAATGATTCTCGTCAAATTGGATTAGTTCCTTCATATAATATTGAAGGTGTTGTTAAATATGAATTTACAAATTCTGGGATTGAGAGGGTAAAATAATGGTACAATGGTATCCTGGTCATATGGCTAAAGCTTTACGAGAAATGGAAGAAAAAGTAAAACTTGTTGACTTAGTAATGGTTTTACTTGATTCACGAATTCCATTATCGTCGCTTAATCCTAAACTTAAATCAATGTTTAATAATAAAAAAATCTTATACATATTTACTAAAGCAGATAAGGCAGATAAATCTTTAACTGAAAAATGGATTAATTATTACTCTGTTAATGGTAATAAAGCAATTGCAGTTGATGCAAGAGATAAAAAAACGGTTAAAATTGTTGAACGTGAAGCATTAGAACTATTAAAAGAAAAACGTGCTAAGGATGCCGCAAAAGGTCTTAAACCTCGCCCGATTAGAACAATGATTGTAGGTATTCCAAATGTTGGTAAAAGTACTTTAATTAATACTTTATGTGGTAAAAAAGTAGCTGTTGTTGGCGATAAACCTGGTGTTACAAAGAGTCAACAATGGACAAGAATTAATCAAACATTAGAACTACTTGATACTCCTGGAGTTTTATGGCCTAAGTTTGATGATGAAAAAGTAGGCTTCAATCTTGCGATTACAGGCGCAATAAAGGCTGATATTCTTCGTAATGATGATATTTGTATATATTTTCTTGGATTCTTAAAAACTTATTATCCTGAAGCAATTAAAAATCGTTATAATGTAGAAATTTTAGATGATTTAAACGAAACACTTATTAAAATTGGTGAAAGCTTACATTTCTATTTAGGTAATAAAGATGTTGATATTGATAAAACAGCTCTTTATATTTTACAAGAATATAGAAACGATTATTTAGGAAAGATGACACTTGATAGGTTATAATATGAAGCACTATGATAATCATGAAATAGAAAATAGACTATATGAAGAAGGATATTCTTTAATCGCAGGAACAGATGAAGTAGGACGTGGGCCTCTTGCGGGACCAGTAGTAGCTGCATGTTGCATTATGCCTAAAGATTGCTATATTGAAGGAGTTACTGATTCTAAAAAAATTAGTGAAAAGAATCGTAAAATTTTAGAGGCAATTATTAAAGAAAAAGCAATATGTTATAAAGTAGTGTTTATTGATCCTAAAAAAATAGATGAAATAAATATTTATGAGGCTAGTCGTTTAGCTATGACTACAGCTATAAATGAATTAACTGTTAAACCAGATTATGTTTTGGTTGATGCAATGCCACTTTTTATTGATATAAAGACGGAAAGTATTATAAAAGGCGATGAAAAATCTTTTACGATTGCTTGTGCAAGTATTTTAGCTAAAGTTGCAAGAGATGAATATATGGTAGAACTTGATAAGTTATATCCAGAATATGGTTTTGCGAAACATAAAGGTTATCCTACTAAACAACATTTAGAAGCTATTAAACAATATGGTATATTAGATTTACATCATCGAAAGAGTTATTCTCCTGTAAAAGATGAAGTATTAAAAGGTAATTATAATGAATAAAATAAGCACTCTTAATTGAGTGCTTATTTTTGATTTGTCTCTATTAAAAAACTGATAATCTCATTAAAAGGTTTAGTATCTCTAATAAAATCATATTCTGGTTTATTAAGTTCTGCTAACATAATGTTGAAGAGCAGGTTGTCAGTTATTGGCCATGTTTTTGAATCATCTTGAAGTTGATTTACTAGAAAACTTGTATTCATAATGATTTTATTGTCTTTCTTTAGTTTTGTACATATTGTAGCATGATTCATGGCTTGATTTAGATAGTTAATGGTTAGATTCTTATCTTTTATGCGTGCTTTATCGATTGCGCAAAATAAATAAATATTCATTAAGTTGTAATTATATAGACCATAATCTTTGTTTTCATAAATTAATTCAATTAGACCAAGGTATTTTAAAAGAACTTCATCCCAATGTCCAGTTTTTTTAAAAGGTGTTAATTGATAAATAAGATGTTCAAACATTGATAGAATGTTATAAATGTTTTCTTGCTGTGCTATTAATTTATCCTTACCAGTTACAGTGTGTTCTTTAAGTAAATCTTTAGAAAAACTAATAGTTGGTAGTTTATTTAAGATTGTTTTTCCTTTTTCGTATTCTTTCATTAATTCGTATACTAAAATTAAACTTTGCATTGCAGAATAACGGTATTCATCTATAAAGCAATTTTCGATAATGTTTGTTGCTAACTTGATTAATTTATTTTGATAATGAAGCTTTTCTTCAGAATGTAATAGTTTAATATAGTATATGTGTAGTAGTTCATTTTTAAGCTTAAATGCAAATGGATATTGTTTGATACCTTCTTCAAGAAGTGTTTCACATTCATTTATTTGATTATTAATGCTTAAATTATAATATTCATCGTAAATTTTATTGATATTATCTTCATTTTTAATAACATTTACATCAAGTAAATAATCAACAGTAACATTAAAAATATTAGCTAAAATTGGTAGAGTGCTTATATCAGGAGAAGTGATATTATTTTCCCATCTAGAGATAGCTTGATAAGAAACTCCAAGCATTTCGGCTAAATTTTCTTGGGTAAGATTATGTTGTTTCCTAAGTGTTTTAATTTTGTTTCCTAAATTCATATATTGCTCCTTTTTTTATATTTGCAATAATAATATACTATAATTGTTTTTATTTTACCACAAACTATTTGATTAGTTCAACTAAACAAAACTGAGAAGAACATTCAAATGGTTAATTTGTTATTATTTTAGGAAAAAGTTGAAAGTATAAAAATGTTTCTCTTCCTTATTATATATAAAAAATTATTTATTTTATTTGACAAGTAAAAAAAATATTTGTATAATCTTTAAGCGAGATTAAGATAGGAAGGTATATTATGAATTTAGTAATAGTTGAATCACCAGCTAAGTGTAAAACAATTGGTAACTATTTAGGTAGTGATTATGTTGTTGAATCTAGTATTGGTCATATTCGAGATTTAAGTATTAAAGGTAAGGGTGGATTTGGTGTCGATATTAATAATAATTTTGCACCAGAATATGTAGTATTAAAAGATAAGGTTGATATTGTAGATAAACTACGTGATCTTGCAAATAAAGCAGATCATATTTATCTTGCAACCGACCCCGATAGAGAAGGAGAAGCTATTAGTTGGCATTTAAGTGAAGTTTTAGCACAACCTAAGAAACGTGTTTCACGTATTGTGTTTAATGAAATTACGAAGAGTGCAATTTTAAAAGCTATTGCAAATGACCGTGACATCGATATGAATTTAGTTCATTCTCAAGAAACACGTCGTATATTAGATAGAATTATTGGGTTTAGACTATCTAGTTTAATGCAACAAAAACTTGGTTCTAAGAGTGCTGGTCGTGTTCAAAGTGTTGCGTTAAAGTTAGTAGTTGATCGTGAAAAAGAAATTAATGCGTTTAAGTCTGATGAATATTGGGATATCACTGCTTATTTATTAAAAGAAACTGAAAGTAATAGTTATCATTTAAAAGCTAAACTTATTGGTTATAAGAATGATAAGATTGAAGTTACTAATGCAGAAGATGCTAAAAAAATTGTTGATTCACTTGATGATAATTTTGTAATTAAAGATATTCAAAAGAAACGTCGTAATCGTTCATCTAAACCTCCATTTATTACATCTACTTTACAACAAGATGCTGGTGTTAAGTTTAATTATAACGCAAAAAGAGTTATGGGGATAGCACAAAAGCTATATGAAGGTATTGAACTTGCTGATGAACGTGTGGGTTTAATTACTTATATGAGAACTGACTCAATTCGTTTAAGTGATGAATTTGTTGATGCTACTAAAGAATATATTATTGAAAAATATGGTAAAGAATATTATAAAGGTGTTAAAAAGACTGGTAATAAGAGTAAAAATATTCAAGATGCGCATGAAGCTATTCGTCCTACTAGTATTAGAAGAACACCTGAGAGTGTTAAGAAATATTTATCACTTGAAGAATTTAAGATTTATTCTTTAATTTACAATCGTGCACTTGCTTCTTTAATGAGTGATGCAGTACTTGAAGATACTAAAGTTGAAGTTGTTAATAATGACTATGTATTTGGTTTAAATGGTGAAATTACTACTTATGATGGTTTTTTACGCGTTTATGAGGAAATGAGTATTGAGGCTAATGATCCAGAAGCGATTGAAGTATTACCTGAAATGGAAATTGGTGAGGTTTTAATACGTGAAAATGTTGAAACTGAACAAAAATTTACACTTCCACCATATCGTTATTCTGAAGCAAGATTAATTAGAAAAATGGAAGAACTAGGTATAGGCCGTCCTTCTACATATGCACTTACAATGGAAACACTTCGTGCAAGAGCTTATGTAACAATGGAAAAGAAAGCTTTTGTTCCAACTGATCAAGGTATTTTAACTTCTGATCAATTAGAATTATTCTTTAGTTCGATTATTAATGTTAAGTATACTGCAAAAATGGAAAGTGCTCTTGATGAAATTGCTGAAGGAAAACTTATTTGGTATAAAGAAATTGCTGAATTCTATGATATGTTTGCTCCGCTTATTGAAATTGCTCGAGATAATATGGTTAAAATTTATCCGAAGAAAACTGATGAATTTTGTCCTGATTGTGGATGCCCACTTGTAATTAGACGTGGTCCTTTTGGTGAGTTCACAGCTTGTTCTGATTATCCTCATTGCAAATATATTAAAAAAGCACCTAAGAAAGAAGTTGTTAAGACTGGTGTAATTTGTCCGGTTTGTGGTGAAGGTGAAATTGTAGAAAGAACAAGTGGAAGAGGAAGAAGTAAGGGTGCATTATTTTATGCTTGTGATAGATATCCTAAATGTCGTACAACTTATTCTGGAATTCCAAATGGTGAAAAGTGTGAAACTTGTGGTGGTGTAATGATTACAACAGCCGATGGAGTAAGATGTGGAAATGAAAAATGTAAGACTGTTATTGCGCTTAAGAAAGCATTATTAGAAAAAAAGAATAATGATGATAAATAAAAAATGTAGAAAAATGTGGGAAAATTAGTGTTTTACTTGCAATATGAATTTTTTTGTGATATATTATTGTTGTAATTGTCGAGAGACAATTACATAAAAACATATCCCCTATATTTTATGTGTGCGCACACATACCCTTCCTGACTAGTGGTCCCCCCCACTAGTCAATTTTTTTATGTTTTTATTCTCTTGAAAAAAAACACAATATGATGTATAATATATAAAAGTAAAAAATATATAAATAAGAGGTTAAATATGGCTTTTGGTTGGTTATTTGGAAGAAATAAGAAAAAGGATGAAAAAGCAAAAAAATATCAATTAGGAATGAAAAAAACTAGAACTGGCTTTTTAGGAAAATTAAAAGCAGTTTTATCAGGATATAGTCAAATTACTGATGACTTATTTGATGACTTAACTGATGTTTTTATTATGGCAGACATTGGTGTAGAAACTACACTAAATTTTATTGATGCACTTCGTGAAGATCCTCGTGTAGATGAGTGTGAAACTGCTGAAGAATTACAACCTATTATTGTAGATAAGATGTTTGATCTATATTTAAAAGGTGAAATTGTTAATAATAATTTAAATGTTCAAAAAGATGGTTTAAGCGTTTTCTTATTTGTTGGTGTAAATGGTGTAGGTAAAACTACGACTATTGCAAAAATCGCACACCGTTTAAAAAAAGAAGGTAAGAAAATTTTACTTGCTGCAGGTGACACTTTTAGAGCTGGTGCAGTTGATCAACTTGAAGAATGGGCTAAAAGAGTAAATGTTGATATCGTAATTAAAAAAGGAGCAACTGATCCTTCAAGTGTAATTTTTGATGCTGTTAAGCGTGCTAAAGAAGGTAATTATGATGTTCTTTTATGTGATACTGCAGGACGTTTACAAAATAAAGCAGGTCTTATGGCTGAACTTGCTAAAATGAATAAAGTAATTGAACGTGAAATTCCTGGTGCACCACATGAAACATTACTTGTTATTGATGCAACAACAGGGCAAAATGGACTTAGTCAAGCTGAAGCATTTAATGAGGTTACAAATGTTACTGGTGTTATTTTAACTAAACTAGATGGAACATCTAAAGGTGGAATTGTTCTTGCGATAAGAGATAAATATAATTTGCCGATTAAGATGGTAGGTCTTGGAGAAAAATTAGAAGACTTAGAGTATTTCGATTTAGAGGACTATATAATGGGTCTATTTGATGAGGAAGATGATGAGTGAGAATATTGATAAAAAAGCTTATTATGCAATTTTATTTGAATACTATAAAGAACTTTTAACTGATAAACAAATTGAAACATTTATCTGTTATTATAATGAAGATTATAGTTTAGCTGAAATTGCAGAAGAATTTAATATTAGTCGTAATGCTGTTTGGGATACTTTAAAAAAAGTTGTTAGTTTATTAGAATATTATGAAGATAAATTAAGACTTTATAAACGTGATCTTAAGTTAAAAGAGTATTTAGATGAATTAGAAAAACATGTCGATGCTGAAGGTAAAATGATTATTGACAGTATTGAGGAAATGGAGTAAAAAATGCCTTTAGAAACTTTATCTGATAAGTTACAGATGAGTTTAAGACGTCTTACTGGACGTGGAAAACTAAATGAAAAAGATATTGATGAAGCAATGAGGGAAATTAGGGTTGCTTTACTTGAAGCTGACGTTAATTACCGTATTGTTAAAAAGTTTATTGCTGAAATAAAAGAAGAAGCGCTTGGAGAAAGAGTTATGAAATCACTTACTCCAGGTGATCAAGTAGTTAAAATTGTATATGAACATTTAGTTGCTTTAATGGGTGAAGAAGCTGTACCGATTAATTTAAAACCAGGTGGCTTAAGTGTAATTCTAATGTGTGGTTTACAAGGTTCAGGTAAAACTACTCATGCAGCTAAGATAGCAAGTTATTTAAGAAAGAATAATAACTTAAGACCTTTATTAATTGCGGCTGATGTGTACCGTCCTGCTGCTATTAATCAACTTGTTCAACTTGGCAAACAACTTGATATTGAAGTGTTCGAACTTGGAAGTATTATTAAACCACAAGAAATTGTTAAAAAAGGGATTGCGTATGCAAAAGACAATAGTAAAAATTTAGTTATTATTGATACTGCTGGGCGTCTTCAAATTGATGAAGTCTTAATGCAAGAACTTGTTGATATTAAAGATATTGCAAAACCTGATGAAATTTTATTAACAATTGATGCGATGACTGGTCAAGATGCTGTTAATGTTGCAACAAGTTTCCATGAAAAACTTGGTGTTACTGGATGTTTACTTACAAAACTTGATTCAGATACACGTGGTGGTGCTGCTCTTTCAATTCGTTATATGACACAAATTCCAATTAAATTTATTGGTGTAGGTGAAAAACTTGATCAATTAGAAGTTTTCCATCCAGATAGAATGGCTAAACGTATTCTTGGAATGGGAGATGTTATTGGCTTAATTGAAAAAGCTACAGCTAATATTGATGAAGATGATGCTATGAAATTAGCAGAACGTTTACAAAAAGGAATTTTTACATATAATGATTTCTTAGATCAAATTAAAATGATTAAAAAAATGGGTTCCCTAAAAGGTATTCTTGGGATGATTCCAGGCCTTGGTTCTAAACTTAAAGGTATTGATATTGATGATAAACAATTTATGTATATTGAAGTAGCTATTGGTTCAATGACTAAAGAGGAAAGAAAAAATCCTGATCTTATTGCAACAAGCTATTCAAGAAAAATGCGTATTGCTAAAGGTTCAGGACGTCCTTATCAAGAAATTAATTCGTTAACTAAACGTTTTGAAGAAATGCGTAAACAAATGCTTGCTTTTGCTGGTATGAGCGAAGATGATATGGAACGTGCTGCTCGTGGCGGTGGTATTCCAATGAAAGCTCCAAAAGCGAAAAAAGGAAAGGGAAAAAATAAAGGAGGTTTCCGTTTCTAGGAAACCTCTTATGTTTTTAAAACATATTTTTAAGAACGTAGCATTTTAAGAGCTTGTTTTACAGCATCAGAAAGTGTTGTATCTGGTTCTAATTTTAATTTTTTCAAGATATTTTTAATTTCAGTTTGATTATATCCTAAAGATTTTAGGGCTAAACCTACTTGTTCAATTCTTTCATCTTGAACAGTTGACTCTTCTTCAAAATTAAGCTTGCCTTTTAAATCAAGGATGATTTGTTGACTAAGTTTTTGACCAATTCCTGGGAATTTAACAAAGAATTTAGCATCTGCGTCTTTAGTAGCAGAAAAAATATCTTGTGGTGTTGCACTTGCTAAAATTGCTAAAGCACCTTTTGGACCTAGTCCTTTGACACTGATTAGTTTTTCAAAAGTTTCTTTTTCTAAAGCACTTGCAAAACCATATAACTCTATTGCATCTTCTCTTACATGATGATGGATGTAAATAATTGTATTTGTATTTATAGTGAAAGAATAAGGGTTTGGAACTTTGATGAAATAACCAATACCATAAGCTTCAATAGTGATGTTGGTTGCTTTAATTTCGGTAATTTCCCCTTTGATGTAACTATACATATTTTACCTCCTAAATAAATAATTAATAAAATTATATCATAAATTATTTATTTTATCAACTAATAATAAAAAAGAAAGGAGTCTTTCATGAGTAATATTGTAGATAAAAATATGATTGATGGTGATGAAATTGAAACATCACTTAGACCGCTAAGACTTATTGAATATGTTGGTCAATCAGAAATTAAAGAAATGTTAGAAATATATATTACTACTGCAAAAATGCGTGAAGAATCACTAGATCATGTTTTGCTTTTTGGTCCTCCAGGGCTTGGTAAAACAACTCTTGCTCATATAATAGCTAATGAAATGGGAAAAGGAATTAAAGTGACTACTGGTCCTGCTCTTTCACGTCCAGGTGATTTAGCTGCTATTTTATCAGAACTTGAACCTGGTGATATTTTATTCATTGACGAAATACATAGACTTCCTAAAGTTATGGAAGAAATGCTTTATTCGGCTATGGAAGACTTTGTTATCGATATTGTAATGGGAAAAGATTCAGGTGCTTCTACGTTACGACTTGAGTTACCTCCTTTTACTTTAGTTGGTGCTACGACAAGATTTGGTGATTTAACTGCTCCAATGCGTGATCGTTTTGGTATTATTCATGCTCTACATTATTATAATGCTTTAGAACTAGGTACTATCATTAAAAGAACTTCACGAATTTTAAATTATAATATTTCTGATGGAGCAACTGTTGAACTTGCTAAAAGAAGTAGAGGAACTCCACGTATAGCAAATAGATTATTTAGAAGAATTAGAGATTTCGCACAATACGAAAATAAAGAAATAATTGATAAAGAAGTAACAACGCGTGCACTTGATAAATTAAATATTGATTCTGCAGGGCTTGATCATATAGATAGAAAGTATTTAGAAGGATTAATTAATCGTTTTAAAGGTGGACCTGTTGGTTTAGAAGCTTTAGCAGCATCTATTTCTGAAGAAACTGTTACTCTTGAAGATGTGAATGAACCATATTTATTACAAGAAGGTTTTATTATTCGTACACATCGAGGTAGAGTTGCTACTGATAAGGCCTATCATCATTTAGGAATTAATCGAGGAGGTTTATTTTGAGAGTAGAAGATTTTAATTATGATTTACCTGAAGAGTTAATTGCTCAAACGCCGCTTAAAGATCGAGCTTCATCAAAATTATTAGTTTTAGATAAAAATACAGGTGCAATTGAACATTTGAAGTTTTCAAATATAATTGACTTTTTAGACGAAAATGATGTTCTTGTTTTAAATGATACTAAAGTTTTACCTTCTAGAATTTATGGGTTTAAAGTAGATACTAAAGCGTATATTGAGCTATTATTATTAAAAGAAAAGAAAGAAAATGTTTGGGAGGCGCTTGTTAGACCTGCAAGACGTGTTCATATTGGAACAGTTATTACCTTTAATAATGGAGAATTAAAGGCTGAATGTATCGATGAAGGTGAAAATGGGATGCGTGAATTTAAAATGATTTATGAGGGGATTTTTTTAGAAATTCTTGAAAATATTGGTACGATGCCACTTCCACCTTATATTCATGAACAACTAGAAGATGGAAATCGTTATCAAACAGTTTATGCAAAAGAATATGGTAGTGCTGCTGCACCAACTGCTGGACTACATTTTACAAAAGAATTACTAGAAAAAATTAAAGATAAAGGTATTCAAATTGAATATGTAACTTTAAATGTTGGACTTGGGACTTTTAGACCTGTTGCGGTTGATAAAATTGAAGATCATCATATGCATTCAGAAAAGTACCGCATGACAAAAGATGTTGCGGAGAGATTGAATATAGCTAAAAAGAATGGTAAAAGAATAATTTCTGTTGGTACTACTAGTACAAGAACGCTTGAAAGTATTTATACTAAGTATGGAGAATTTAGAGAGTGTTATGAAGATACTAATATCTTTATTTATCCAGGCTATGAGTGGAAAGCAGTAAACGCTTTGATTACAAATTTTCATTTACCGAAATCAACTTTAATTATGCTTGTATCTAGTCTTGCTGGAAAAGATAATATTATGAATGCATATAAGGTTGCTGTAGAAGAAAAATATCGCTTTTTTAGCTTTGGCGATGCGATGTTTATTAAATAGTCTATACGAATTATTTGCAAATATTTTAATAATTTGTTATAATAAGATTAGAAGTATTTGATTTTAAAATCATTAAGGAGAAATAAAAAATGAGATTATATAATGATGTAGAAGAAACAAGTAAAGTTGTAGTGGTAGAAGATTATTCTACTTTTAAAGGATTATTAAAATGCAAATATTTGTATTATTTATTAATCGCTTATACTGCATATGCTGTTATTAATGCTGTATTATCATTTTTAGATGGTGGCTATATAATGGCAGTTGTTAATATCTTAGTACATGGTTCGATTTGTGCAAGTTTATGGACATTTAGAAAAGCAAATCAAGAAAATGCTGATGAAAAAGTAAATTTAAAAGGATCTAAATTATATTTAATTGCTCATGCAGTTAAGTATCTAATTGTATTTATTTTCTTAGTATTAGGTTTAGTTTTAATTTTATTTTCTTGGATAGATGCAGCTAATGTTGCTAAACAAGCTTTAGTTAAGGCTCAATCTCAAACTAATTCTGCTGCTATTGCTGCTGCTAAAGCAGAAAAAGCAAAAGTATTCTGGAGCTATTTAGCATTTGTTGTTGTATATATTGCTTTTATTGTTATTACATTAGTTTACTATAAAGCTGTTATGGCACCTGTTGATGCACTTGCAAAATATAATGAAAAAGGAACTCATTTTTGGAATGATTTAAAATTCTTAAGTATTATATTATTTGTAACTGCAGGATTAAACATCTTAATTGGTTTACTTGGAGCTGTTGGCGCCCTTGATAAATGGTGTAATATGATGGTTAATAATGGTGTTAATACTGTTGCTTTAGCTGCTGGTGGTTTAGGATGGTTAGCATTTATTTCAAGAGTATTATTTGCTGCTATTTGTGTATGCCTTGGAATTTTATTATTTAAAGGTTTCAAAGTGTTAACTACTACTGAAACTTCACATGAAGAAATCGTTGAATTAAATGAAGGTGAACAAGAACCTAATTTAAATGATGATCAAGTTGCCGAACAACCAGAAGAAGAAACTGAAGGTGAAGTTGAAGTTAATCAATAAATCTAAAATTTAGAGTTTATGCGTTTGCATAAACTTTTTTTTATAATTTTATAGGAAAAAATTGGTTGTTAAAAAAACATAATATTAGGCTTTTATAATTTTTCTTTTTGAAAACTTTGCAATATTTTCCAATATATGGTATAATAAATAATGGAATGGAGGGTCTAATTTATGAATGAATTAGCATTTTATTATTTTCATCAGGGGACTACAGTAAAAGCTTATGAGCTTTTAGGAGCTCATTATTCAAAAAAGAGTACTAGATTTTGTGTTTGGGCACCAAATGCTTTGAGTGTTAGCGTAGTAGGAGAATTTAATAATTGGGATTTAACAAAAAATCCGATGGTAAAAGTCACAAATGAGGGGTTATTTGAGGCTGTTATTAAAAATGTTAAAGAATTTGAATGTTATCAGTATGCTATAAAAACAAAAAAGGGGAATATAATTTATAAGAGTGATCCATACGCTTTTCATAGTGAACTAAGACCATCTAAGGGATCTAAGGTTTATGATTTAAAAGGTTATAAATTTAATGATGAAAAGTGGATGAAAAATAGAAAAGTTAATCAAGGTTATGATAAACCGCTAAATATTTATGAAGTACATTTAGGATCGTGGAAACGTTACGGTGATGGCAATGTATTTAATTATGCTAGTATTGCGGAAGAACTTGCTAAGTATGTTAAAGAAATGGGATATACGCATGTTGAAGTAATGCCAATTTCTGAATATCCATACGATCCATCATGGGGTTATCAAGTTACAGGTTATTATTCTGTTACTGCAAGATATGGTACACCTAAAGACTTTATGAAGTTTGTTGATATAATGCATCAACACGGGATTGGTGTTATTCTAGACTGGGTTCCAGGACACTTTACTAAAGATGCACATGGATTAATTGAATTTGATGGAGAGTGTTTATATGAACCATCAAATCCGTTTAGAAAAGAAAATCCTTCTTGGGGAACAAGACACTTTGATTATGGAAGATGTGAAATTCAAAGCTTTTTAGTTTCAAATGCTATTTATTGGTGTGATGTTTATCATATTGATGGTCTTAGAACTGATGCGGTATCTTCAATGTTATATTTAGATTATTGTAGAGAAGATGGACAGTGGGAAAAAAATAGCTTTGGTACAAATATAAACTTAGAAGCTGTTGCGTTTATTAGAAAATTTAATGATGCTTTAAAGAAATTTGATTCATCAATTTTATCAATTGCAGAAGAGTCTACTGCTTATCCTAAAATTACTGCACCAACATCTGATGATGGACTTGGATTTGATTATAAATGAAATATGGGATGGATGAATGATACACTTAGATATTTAAAACTTGATCCATATTTTAGAGGAGATAATAGTAATTTAATTACTTTTCAACTTACCTATATCTTTAGTGAACATTATATTTTAGCTTTATCGCATGATGAAGTTGTACATTTAAAGAAAGCATTAATTGATAAAGTACCTGGTCAATATGATCAAAAGTTTGCTGGACTTAAAACTTATCTTACTTATATGATGACACATCCTGGTAAGAAACTTAATTTTATGGGGAATGAAATAGGACAATTTAGAGAATGGGATGAAAATAGGGAATTAGATTGGAGCGTTTTAGAGTATGAACGTCACCAAACTTTACAAAATTATATTAAGGTTTTACAACAACTATATCTAAATCATTCATCTTTATATGATGATACGAGATATTGGGATGGATTTGAATGGGTAGTTGTTAATGATAATGAACATAGTGTATTTGCGTACAAGAGAAAATCACAGGATGAAACACTTTTAATTATCTTAAATTTTGCATATTGTGAATGGCATAATTATTCTATTGAAATTGAAGAAGGAGATTATGAAGTCATATTATGCAGTGAGGATCTTAAGTATTCTGGTTCTAAGGATTTAGAAGGGAAGACTTATCATTCAAATGGTAAATTAAATATTGATTTACCTTATAATTCGGGAATTATTTTAAGAAAGGGAAGATAAAAATGTATAATCATAAAAAATGTGTTGCTATGCTACTTGCTGGTGGTCAAGGAAGTAGATTAAAAGCACTTACTACAAAGGTTGCAAAACCTGCTGTGTCTTTTGGCGCAAAATATCGTATCATTGACTTTACTTTATCAAACTGTGTTAATTCAGGGATTGATACTGTAGGTGTACTTACTCAATATCAACCACTTATTCTAAATGAATATATTGGTAATGGTCAACCTTGGGACTTAGACCGTACTTTTGGTGGGGTACATGTTTTACCTCCATATCAAGCTAAAAACTCTATGGAATGGTATAAAGGTACTGCAAATGCGATTTATCAAAATATTCCATTTATTCAAAATTATCATCCAGATCATGTATTAATTTTATCTGGTGACCATATTTATAAAATGGATTATCAAAAGATGTTAGAAGATCATATTAAAAATGACGCTGACTGTACAATTGCGGTATTAGAAGTATCACTTGAAGAAGCTAGTCGTTTTGGTATTATGAATACTGACGAATCTAATCGTATTGTAGAATTTGAAGAAAAACCTGCTAAACCAAAGAGTACTAAAGCTTCAATGGGTATTTATATTTTTAAAACTGAAAAATTATTTAGTTATTTAAGAAGTGATGCTCTTGATCCTGCATCTAGCAATGACTTTGGTAAAAATATTATTCCTAATATGCTTAATGCTGGTGAAAAGATGATGGCATATCCATTTAAAGGTTATTGGAAAGACGTTGGTACTATTTCATCTTTATGGGAAGCAAATCAAGATTTATTAGGCGAAGCTCCAGAGTTTGATATTTACGATTCACAATGGAAGATTTATTCAAGAAATATGGGGATTGAACCTCAATTTATTGCAGATGGTGCTGTAGTTTCTAATAGTTTAATCACAACAGGTGCTAAGATTTATGGTACTGTTATCAATAGTGTAATTGGTTCTAGTGTTGTAGTTGAAAAAGGTGCTGTTGTTAAAGATAGTGTTATTTTTGCAAATACTGTTATTTCTTCAGGTGCTACAGTCAACTATAGTATTTTAGATGAAGAAGTAGTTATCGGTGAAGAATGTGTAGTAGGTAGTCCAAAAGCTGATGGCGTTGAAATCGCTGTTGTTGGACGTGGAAGCCATGTAGCAAGTAAAAGTGTTGTAGCTGCAGGCGCAAACATTGAAAAGGAGGATAAATAATTATGAGTGCTGTAGGTATTATTTTCTCAAATATTCATAATGAAACAATAGATGAATTAACAAGAAAAAGAACAAGTGCGTCAATTCCATTTGGTGGTCGTTATCGTCTAATTGACTTCGCTTTATCTAACTTTGTAAATGCTGATATTACAAGTGTTGGTGTTTTAACACAAAAGAACTATCAATCATTAATGGACCATTTAGGATCTGGGAAAGACTGGGACTTATCTCGTAAAAATGGTGGTTTAATAATTTTCCCTCCATATAGTTCGCATAGAAGTGATTTCCTATATGAAAATCGTTTTGAAGCTTTAATGAGCGTTAATGGTTATATTGAAAGACGTCATGAAGATTATGTAGTATTAACTGACTGTGATAATGTTAATGTTATTGATTATTCTTTAGTTTTAGCACGTCATGAACAAAGCGGTGCTGATATTACAATTGTTTATCGTAATCAAGAAGTTACAAGTGATTTAGCTGATCATATGACTATTGAATGTGAAGAGTCTGGACGTGTTACAAAGGCTACTTTAAGAGCTAAAGTTGGGGACACAGCAAATGTTGCAGTAAATGTATGGGTAATTAATAGAAGAGTTCTACATGGATTACTTGTTGATGCTGCTACAACTGGTGCAAAGAGTTTCCATCGTGATGTTTTATTTGCAAATATAAAATCACTTAAGATTTATGGCTATAACTACCAAGGTATTTATATGCATATGAACTCTATGGAAAATTATTATAAAGGTAATATGTTATTACTTAATGATAGTGTTCGTAATGAGTTATTTGGTAATCCAGATAAACGTATTTATACTAAGGTTCGTGATTCTGCGCCTACACGTTATGGTGATAGTGCAATTGTGCAAAATAGTTTTATTGCAGATGGTTGTGAAATTGAAGGAACAGTTATTAACTCAATTTTATTCCGTGGTGTTAAAGTTGCTAAAGGAACAGTTGTTAAAAACTCAATTCTAATGCAAGATACATCAGTTGGTGCAAATTGTAATATTGATCATGTAATTACTGATAAAAACGTTTCAATTCGTGATCGTAATAATTTAATGGGTTGTGAAAAAGTACCTTATTATTTAGGTAAATATGCAACTGTTTAGAAATTAATTAATTGGTTATAATATATTTAGTGGAGGAATCGTATGATTGAAAATAAAAAAATTGCTTTTGTTGCTTCAGAATGTCAACCATTCTTTACATCAGGTGGCCTAGGGGACGTTATTGGAAGTCTTCCAAAGAAAATTGCTAAACTTGATAAAGGTGTTTGGGAAGTAACAGTGTTTTTACCACTTTATAGTAATATTTCTAAAGCTTATGCTAATAAACTTGTTTATTATGGACAAATGTATGTAGGTTTATCTTGGCGTAAACAGTATTGTGGTATTTATAAATACGAAGAAGCAGGTGTGACTTATTATTTTATTGATAACGAATATTATTATAAACGTGAAAAATTCTATGGTTATTTCGATGATGCAGAAAGATTTGCGTTCTTTAGTAAAGCTGTTATTGATGTAATGTTACACATTAATGAAGTTCCTGATGTTATTCATTGTCATGACTGGCAAACAGGATTACTTCCAGTATATTTAAGAACATTATATTATCATCATGAAGCATTTAAAAATGTAAAACGTATTTTTACTATTCATAATATTGAATATCAAGGCAAATATTCAAATGATTCAGACATTATTGAAGATGTATTTGGTATCAACTCTAATGATGCTTATTTACTTGAATATAATGGTTGTCTTAATATTATGAAAGGTGCAATTGAATGTTCAAATATCGTTTCAACAGTTAGTCCAAGTTATGCAGAAGAAATTAAAACTGCAGAATATGCTCACGGATTAGAAGGAGAAATCATTCGTGCAGCAGAAGAAGGAAAACTTTGTGGAATTTTAAACGGTATTGATACAGTGTTCTATAATCCTAAACGTGATAAAGCTTTATTTAAACCTTTTGATAAATCTGATTTAGGTTTAAAGAAAGAAAATAAAGAAGAACTTCAAAAAATGCTAGGGCTTCCAGTTCTAGATGTACCTGTTATTGGTATGGTTTCAAGACTAGTTGCTCATAAAGGATTAGATATCTTAAAGAATGCTTTTAATGATCTTATGAATTTAGATGTTCAACTTGTTGTAATTGGTACAGGTGATGCATACTATGAAGGATTCTTAAAAGACATGGAAGCAAAATATGCTAATAAAGTTAAGATTATTTTAGCATTTAATCAAGATTTAGCTCGTAAGATTTACGCATCAAGTGATTTATTCTTAATGCCTTCTAAATCTGAACCATGTGGTCTTTCACAAATGATAGCATCTCGTTATGGTGCAATTCCAATGGTTAGAGAAACTGGTGGATTAAAAGACAGTATTAAGAATTTTAATGAAAAAGGTGGTAACGGTTATACGTTTGCAGGATTTGAAGCTTACGCTTTAGTTGATATGGTTAAACGTGCTGTTGCAGACTATAATAGTGAAAACTGGAGCGAGTTAGTTGAAAAAGTTATGAGCGTGGACTTTAGTTGGAAGGTATCTGCTAAAGAATACGTTAAAATGTATAAAAAAGTTTTATAAGATAGAATAAATTAAATGATACCATTTTAAGTTTATTTGAGGAGGAAAATGTGGCGTCTAAGAATAGTGTCAATATAATTAAACAAAATATCGAAGAAAAACTAACTCGTTATTTCGGGGTAGTACCAGCAGATGCAACGCAAGATCAATTATACAAAGCTGTTAGTATGACTGTTGTTGATTTGTTATTAGAGCAAAAAAGACAATTTAATGCTAAGATGAAAGAACAAAATTTAAAACGTGTTTATTATCTTTGTATGGAGTTCTTAGTTGGTAGAAGCTTAAAAACAAACTTATATAATTTAGGACTTGTTGATGATTATAAAAAAGTACTAAAAGGATATAATGTTGATTTAGATGAACTATATGAAATGGAACCTGATGCAGGACTTGGTAATGGTGGATTAGGTCGTCTTGCTGCTTGTTTTATGGATAGTTTAGCAGCACTTAATTATCCAGCAATGGGATTTTCATTAAGATATGAATATGGTTTATTTAAACAAAAAATAGTTGATGGATGGCAAACTGAAATGCCTGATGTTTGGCTACCAGGTGGAGAAGTTTGGCTTACACCAAGAAGCGATAGAGTTCTAAAGGTTCGTTTTGGTGGTTGGATTAGTCAACATGAAGAAAATGGGCATTTAGTAACTGATTATCATGATGATACTGTTATTGAGGCAATGCCATATGAT
>JAZSIL010000157.1:0-10484 GCA_045533785.1 Bacilli bacterium | reverse complement strand
GTGATATTATTTTAACAACCAATAAATATGCGGATGAAATTATTGGCAGTTTTAATGACGGTGAAGAAGTTGATTTATCAGATAAAGGTTCAAATATTGAAGTGCCAAAATTTTTCCATGTAAAAGAATTAGATAATAATTATTCAAACTTTTTTGATTATGTGAAAAATAATCATTTAGGAACTGCAATTAAAGATGCGGATTTAAAAAAGTATTGTACATTAAAAATAGGTGGTAAATGTTATTGTATTTATAAACCTAATAGTATTGAAAGCTTGATAAAAGCATATAAGTTTATTTTAACAAAAAAGCTAGATTATTTTGTTATTGGAAACGGATCGAATCTTTTAATAAGTGATGAATACCATTTTAAAATTTTCATATGTTTAAAAAATCTCAATAATGTATATATTGAAAATAACAGAGTAAAAGTAGAAACAGGAGTAATGGGAAATGCATTATCTAAAAAATTATCTGAATTAGGTTATTCTGGAATTGAATTTTTAGCAGGAATTCCTGGAACAATTGGTGGGATGATATATATGAATGCAGGTTCACATGGAATGTGTATGAGTGATATTTTAGAAAATATTATATATATAGATGAGTTTGGTAATATATGTGAAATGAATAATTTAGTTGATAAAGGATTTGGTTATAGAGTATCACCTTTTATGAAAAGAAAGGTTATCATTCTTTCGTGTAGTATTAAATTAAAAAAAGATTTATCATCGATTAAACGATATCATGATTATTTAGATAAAAAAATAAATACACAGCCTTTAAAAAGTTTTAGCGCTGGTTGTACATTTAAAAATCCAAATGGAATAAAAGCATGGGAGTTAATTAAAAATGGAACGACTGTTAAAGAAATAAATGATGCTGTAATTAGTGACATTCATGCTAACTTTTTTATTAATCAAAATAAAGCTACATATAATGATATGCAAACATTAATTAATAGTGTAAAAAGTGATGTATATAAAAAATATAAAATATTATTAGAAACAGAAATTATAATTGTTGATTAGGTAAAAATACATTCATAAATAGTATTAAGACATATACTACTTATGAAGGAGGTAATGCTATGTTTAATCATTATAATTATTTTAATAATTATGGAAGTCGCGACACAAGATTTTATGTTGCTATGCAAGGATTATCAAAAGGAAATATGAGTCAAGATTTATATGATAACTTTGGTAATTATGTACCAAGAGAATTACCATATACTGATGAAAATGCTTTAAGAGCATATGCATTTGCGATTGTAGATTTAGGACTTTACTTAGATACTCATCCAAATGAGGCTAACGTAAAAATCTTATATGACCAATATGTTGCAAAATTTAATGAACTTGTAAAAAAGATGGAAACACAAAATAAAATGTTAAATATTACAACACCTAATACTAGCAAAACTTGGACATGGCCATCGAATTTTCCTTGGGAGGCAAGAAAATAATGTGGCAGTATAATAAGATTATGCAATACCCATTAAATATTACTAAAAAGGATTTAAAAATGGCAAAAAATTTACTTTCACAGTATGGTGGTCCTCAAGGTGAACTAGGTGCAGCACTAAGATACTTGAACCAAAGAATTACAATGCCTGATGAAATGGGACGCGCAGTTTTAAATGATATTGGGACAGAAGAACTTGCACACGTAGAAATGCTTCAAACAATGATTTACTTACTTATGAAAGATGCAACAATAGATGAACTTAAAAAAGAAGGATTAGATGGTTGGTTTACAGAACACGGAAAAGATATCTTCCCAGCTAATAATGAAGCAATTAGTTTTACTACTGATTATATTTCATCAGTAGGAGATCCAATCGCAAATATTGTAGAAGATATGGCAGCAGAACAAAAAGCACGTGCAGTATATGAACACTTAATTTTACTAACAGATAATCAAGAAGTTATTCAACCATTATTATTCTTAAGACAACGTGAAGTAGTCCACTATGAAAGATTTAGAGAACTATTAGAACATTATCGTAAAATGGGTTATTAAAAATAGGGCCAATGGCCCTATTTTGTGTTATAATCTATTTGGGTGATAAAATGAAAGTAATGATTGTATCTGATATTCACGGAAATAGTGAAAAATTTAAAGTAGCAATTGATTTTATGAAAATAGAAGAAATCGATAAAATGATTATTCTTGGTGATATATTTAATAATTATTATGAATTAAATGCCTCTTCAAAAGATATTAGTAATATGATTTGGGGAATAGCGGATAAAGTAGTTGCAATTAGAGGTAATAATGATTCTACTTTTGATGAGTCGCTACTTCCAGTTGGGTTTGTTAATTATTACGAAACAGTAATTAACGGAATAAGATGTTATTTTCATCATGGTCATTTAAGATTAAGAAATAACAGTAGTGTTAAACTTTATGCAAGTGGTCATACACATGTTGCAAGATTAAAAATAATTGATGATTGTATATATCTAAATCCTGGTTCCATTGGTAGACCAAGAGATTATACAGGTGGAAGTTTTGCAGTAATTAGTGAATATGCTATTACAGTGTTTGATTTATCATTTAATGTAGTATTCGAATATAAAGTATAGTTATGACATATAATGTATATTATTTGTGAATAAATATTTTATAATTTATAATTTGTGGTATGACTTATATTATACGTAACATACTTTATTTTTTAAATTATACGAGGAGGAAAGCATATGAAAAAACTAATCAATATGATAGTTTTTTATTTGTTATTTTTTTGTTTGAGTAGTTGTAATAATAACATGAATGAAAAACAAGAAAATAAAATAATTGAGGAAAAAACAAGCGAAATAGTTGAATATATGGTTCCATATTTTGGATATGATTTAAACTATGGGGCAATGCCTGTTTTTCTAAAAGATTATAGTGATAAATATTCTTATGATTTATTGAGTTATAATGGTTATGTAACAACTAGTGAAATAGGAACATTGCATGAAAGTTTAACAGACATTACAAATGCACAATGGGTAGGATGGAATCCAGGTTATAATGACATTGAAAATGAGGTGTACTTTGATAAAGCATATTTTGTAATCGTTCAAAAGGAATTAGATAATATAGTGGGTTATGTAATTATAAGATTAATCCAAGATGATGATGTGTATTTTGCATATTATTCTGAAATAGTAAAAAGTGTATTCTTTCCAAAAATAGATGAGAAGTTTCAAGATGTAACACTTAATTATATTAAAGAAACGGTTGAGGAAGTTTTAGATGAAAAAAAATAAATGAAAATGTTGATATTAACAATACTTTAGTTGCTGATTCATATGAAAGTGGTTGTGATGTTGGAAGTGAAGTAATGTTTAATAATGGCTCTATTCGTGAATATACGATTACAGAAGGGTTCACAAGAAATTTATATTTACTTTTTGATGGCGTTCCTACACAATATTCATCTAGATTAGACTATGACTGGTATTCTAGTAATAATAGTGTTGCAAAAGTAACAGCATATGGAACAGTTTTTGGATTAAATGTCGAAGAAGACACCGAGGTTACAATATATGCAATTAGAAAATCTGATCCATCGATTATATATAAGAGAACATTCACAATATTAAATGATTTTAATGAAGAAATAATAGAAATAGAATGTGATATGAGTTATTCATATTCATTAAAAAATGGTGTTTATCAATTACAATTTAATAGTGATAATTCACCATATCCTATGATTCAGTATTATTCTTTTGAAGTTCATGAATGGGTTCAAGAAGGAGAATTTGAGGTAACACTTGATTATTGGGGCCGAGTTACCGCAACAGGGCCTGGTGCATGTGTAATAATTGGTACATATAGTCTTAACCATAGAGTTAAAATTATTATTAATTTAGTTATAAATGAATAATGTATTTTCTTTTTTGGATATTGTAGTTTAAAATGGGAATAAAGAATAAAAAAGACTTCTACAAAACTGTAGAAGTCTTATTTTTTTATAAGTTTTTAAATTGGTATTGATATAGGCTTTCGTAAACTCCTTCTTTTTCGATAAGTTCATCATGAGTACCTTCTTCAATGATGCCTTCACTTGTAATTACAACTATTTTATCAGCGTTTTTAACGGTAGAAAGTCTATGTGCAACAACTATTGTTGTTCTACCATTACTTAAGCGTTCTAGTGCTTGTTGAATTTGCATTTCTGTAACGTTATCAAGTGCTGAAGTTGCTTCATCAAGAATTAAAATAGGTGGATTTTTTAAGAATGCTCGTGCAATTGATACTCTTTGTTTTTGCCCACCTGATAGTTTTACACCACGTTCTCCAACGTATGTATCATATCCATCTTCTAGTGTCATTACGAAATCATGAATATTAGCCATTTTTGCTGCTTCTATGATTTGTTCATCTGTTGCATCTAAATTACCATAAGCAATGTTTTCTTTGATTGTTCCACCAAATAAGAATACATCTTGTGCAACAATTCCTATTTTTGTTCTTAAAGATGTAAGAGAGAATTCTCTTATATCAGTACCATCAATTGTAATAGATCCATCTAATATTTCATAGAATCTTGGTAATAAGTGGCAAATTGTTGTTTTACCTCCACCAGTAGGACCAACTAAAGCAACAGTTTGTCCTTTTTTAATTGTAAGAGAAAGATTCTTTAGGATTAATTTTTCAGTATCATCATCTTTTACGTTATATTTAAATGATACATTATGATATTTAATTTCATTTTTAAACTCTTCTAATATAACTGGGTTAGCTGGTTCTAATTCATTATCTAAACTTAATATTTCTTGGAATCTTGAAAATCCTGTCATACCATTTTGAATTTGTTCAAAGATTGAAACAAGTGTTCTAATTGGATTAATAATCATTGTAATATATAGAATACAAGCAGTGAATCCACCACCATCAATGATATCATAGTATAAGAATAAGCTTCCTGCAACAAGCGCTAGTAGATATAAGAAGTCATTAAAAAAGCCCATTCCACTACCAAACACGCCCATTTGGTGATATGCTTTTTTTCTTGCATCTTGATATTTAATGTTTGCTTTTTCAAATTTATCTATTTCATGGTTCATTGCTGTATAAGCTTTTGATACTCTAATACCAGAGATGCTTGATTCTACGCTTGCATTAATTTCGCCTGTTTCAACACGCATTTGTTTCCATGCTTTAGTCATGTGCTTTCTTCTTATTACTGCAAATAAAACAATAAATGGAACAGCTGCGAATACGATTGCAGTAAGAATTGGATTAACTCTTAAACACATTAGGATACAAGCTCCAATTAAAGTAATTAATGATAAGAAAATATCTTCTGGTCCATGATGTGCAAGTTCTGTAATTTCTTGTAGGTCATTAATTATTCTTGACATAATTGTACCTGTTTTATTATCATCAAAATAATTAAATGGTAATTGTTGCAGTTTTTTAAATAATTCTGTTCGCATATCTGCTTGAATATATACACCTAACCAGTGACCATAGTTTTGGATAATATAGTTTAATATAGCTTTTAGTATATATATACCAAGAAGAATAGCTCCTGAAATGATTAGAGCATTTAAGTTTTTGTTTGGTGCATAATCATTTATAATATCTTGTGCTAAATATGGATAAACTAAATTACATAACGCAACAAGTAGTGCACAAAACATATCAAATATGAATAGTGGCATATGTGGTTTATAATATTTACAAAATTTTTTAAGCATATTTCCCTCCTCATTTAATATTTATTATATTTAATTTTTATCATTTCTTCAAGGATAAAACTCTTTTAAAAATCGTTAAAAATAAATTTTTCCATATCTTTTGAAAATAAATTAAAAATATGATATAATAAATATACTTTAAATTATCAAAATAAAATACGTTGGAGGATTTGAAAAATGAGTAAAATTATGGCAGTTAATGCTGGCAGTTCATCTTTAAAGTTTCAATTATTAGAAATGACTAAAACATCAGAAGTTGTTTTAACAGAAGGAATTTTTGAAAAAATTGGTCAACCTGAACCAATCTTCACTATTAAATATGAAGGTAAAAAAGATTCTAAGTTTGTTCCTGAAGTTAGAAATCATGCTGACAGTGTTGCAATGCTACTTAAAGTTTTAGTTGAAAAAGGTATTGTAAAAGATTTAAATGAAATTAAAGGTGTTGGTCACCGTATTTTACACTGTGGAGAAAAGTACTCTGATTCAGTTGTTATGAATGAAGAATCAATTGCAGTTGTTGAATCAGTTAATGACTTAGGTCCACTACATAATCCTGCTAATTTAACAGGTGTTCGTGCATTTATGAAAGCATTACCTGATGTAGTTAATGTTGGTGTATTTGATACTTCATTCCATTTAACTATGCCTGATGAAGCATATATGTATGCTTGTCCTTATGAATGGTATGAAAAGTATGGTGTTCGTAAGTATGGTTTCCACGGAACATCTCATAAATATGTAGCTTATAGAACTGCTGAAGTTTTAGGTAAACCTTTAGAAGAATTAAGAATTATTACTTGTCATATCGGTAATGGTGCAAGTTTAGCTGCTATTAAATATGGTAAAGTAGTTGATACTTCAATGGGTCTTACACCACTTGATGGATTAGTAATGGGGACAAGAAGTGGTACACTTGACCCAGCTGTTATTCAATTTATTTCAAATCATGAAGGATTTACAGCTAATAGAATCGTTGATACTTTAAATAAGAAATCTGGTTTCTATGGTTTCACAGGTGGTCATAGTGATGCACGTGAAGTAAGAGCTCTTCAAGCTGAAGGTGATTATAAAGCAGATTTAATTTTAAGAATGCAAGAAAAGAGTATTGCTGACTATATTGGACAATACTTCGTATATATGGGTGGTGTTGATGCAATTGTCTTCACTGCTGGTATTGGTGAAAAATCTCCTGAATGTCGTTTACATGTATGTCAAAGAATTGCTGAAGCATTACAAATTGAAATTGATGAAAAAGTAAACGAAATCAAGGGTAAAGAATTAGAAATTAGTACACCTAATTCAAAAGTGAAAGTTTTAGTTGTACCTACAAATGAAGAATTAATGATTGCTCGTGATTGTATCAGAGTAGGTAAAATTGAATTAGAATAGAAATTAATATTAAAAATAAATTAAGGAGGTCATAACATGGATCAACATGAAGAAATGTTTAGTGCCAAACCCGTAATTAAAGTTGTTGGTGTTGGTGGTGGTGGCGGTAATGCCGTAAACAGAATGATCGAAAATGACTTAAAAGATGTTGAATATATCGTTATTAATACCGATTGCCAAGTTCTTCGTTTATCAAAAGCAGAAAACAGAATTCAAATTGGACGTAAACTTACTAAAGGTTTAGGTGCTGGAGCTGATCCGGAAATTGGAAAAGAAGCTGCTTTAGAAAATATTGAAGAAATTAAAGCTGCGATTGAAGGTGCTGATTTAGTATTTATTACTGCTGGTATGGGTGGTGGAACTGGTACTGGTGCTGCACCGGTTGTTGCTAAATGTGCAAAAGAAAATGGTGCATTAGTTGTAGGTATTGTTACAAAACCATTTGGTTTTGAAGGCCGCAGAAGAATGCAACAAGCTCTTAATGGTATTGAAGAAATGAAACCTTTTGTTGATACATTAGTAATAATTCCTAATGATAAATTATTAGAAATTATTGGAACTAATACAACTTATCTTGAAGCATTTAGTGAAGCTGATAATGTATTAAGAAGAGGTGTTCAAGGTATTTCAGATATTATTAACTTACCTGGTTTAGTTAACGTAGACTTTGCCGATGTACGTACTGTTCTTAAAAATAAAGGTACTGCTTTAATGGGAATTGGTATTGCTGCAGGACCTAATCGTGCTGTAGAAGCTGCAAGAGAAGCAATTCAAAGTCCACTTTTAGAAATCGATATTAATGGTGCTACTGATGCAATTGTTCAAATTACTAGTAATGAAGATATTACAATGCGTGAAATTGAAGAAATCATTGCTGAAATTAGAAATGCATCATCATCAGAAATTGAAATTATTAATGGTACAGGATTTAATCTTGATTTAAATGGTGAAGTTATTGTAACTGTTATCGCAACAGGTTTTGATAAACCAAAAAAAGAAAGCGATGAAAATGTAGTTAATGTTCAACAACCAAAAGCTCCTAAAGAACCTGAACCTCAAGTTTCAGGCGGTGCTACAAATGAAAAAGAACCAGATCGTAGTGAAACTAAAGTTCCTAGCTGGTTACAAAATCGATTTAGATAACAAATAAAATATATGCAAATTCTTGCATATATTTTTTTGTTTTTAGTGTGTATTTTATTTTTAGTTGACAATGTGTAAAAAAAGTGTGATAATATAACTAATAGAAAATAAAGTATTTTTCTATTAAAGGAGGGAAAAAAATATGAAATTAGATGGAATCGCTGATGTAAGAAGAGAACTGTCCTCAATGTCTCCTTTGACTGATAATCCTTTAAATATTACAATGAGTTATAAGAATTTTGATGATGTTGTTGAAGTTTTAAATTTACTTTATGAAAAAGGATGGAATGATTTTTCAGACATTAGATGCAGTACTTTTGATAAAGTTGAAACTACAACTTATTCAGATGGATCTTCAAAGGAAACTGATCGCACAACATATTATAAAATTGAAGGAAAAGTTACTTCTAGCTTATCTTATGATGAACTTCGTGAATTTGAATCTTGGAAGGAAAAATACTACGATGCTGCAGATAAAGTTCATATGGCTCAAGCCGATTTAAAAGAAGCTAGTAAATATGAAGAATATTTAAACATTAGAAAAACACCTATCGCATCAATAATTTTATTATTATTTGGTATATTTGCTATCGTAGCTTCAGTTTTAGTAATTATTAAATTTAAAGATCCATTCTTAACTTTCCTTTTCTATTCAGAAGAAGGAAGTACAATGACATATGAAGAATTACTTGCTATGTATGACCTACCTGCAGTTATGTATGATGCTGTATTCCCATTTACTTTATTATTTGTATTCTTAGGTCCTGTTGCATTATTCATATCATTAATGATTAAATTGCGTCGTGTAAAGAATATTAAGTATTCTATTAAGAATAGAGATCAATTAGAAGATGGTATTGCCGAAGCAAGACAACGTTTAGAAGCTGCATATAATAATTTAGAAAAATATAAAAGAAGAATGCCAAATTGGTATAGCGCTGAAGCATTTACTAAAGTTGGACATTCAATATATTATTTTGATAAATTTCTTGTTAGTTTTGATTAGAGTATAAAGCCACCTTTAGGTGGTTTTTTCTTTAAAAAATAATTTATTTATTTGAAAATTATATATATTAATAGTATAATAATAACATAAATACGAAAGGAATTTTATTATGAATAGATTTGTCTTAAATGAAACTTCATATCATGGAAGTGGTGCTATTAATGCTATTGCCGATGAAATGAAAGCAAGAGGCTTTAATAAAGCTTTTGTTGCGAGTGATCCTGATTTAATTAAATTTGGTGTTACTAAAAAAGTATTAGATGTTTTAGAAAATGCTAATTTAGAGTATGTATTATTCTCTGATATTAAACCTAATCCTACAATTGAAAATGTTCAAGCAGGTGTTGATGCTTATAAAGCAAGTGGTGCAAATGTAATTGTTGCTGTAGGTGGAGGGTCTAGTATTGATACGGCTAAAGCTATTGGTATTATTATCACTAATCCGGAATTTGCAGATGTAAGAAGTTTAGAAGGTGTTGCGCCTACTAAGAATAAATGCGTTCCAATTATTGCTGTTCCTACAACTGCTGGTACTGCGGCAGAAGTTACAATTAACTATGTAATCACTGATGTAGAAAATAATCGTAAAATGGTTTGTGTAGATGTTCATGATATTCCTGTTGTTGCTGTAGTTGATCCAGATATGATGGAAACTATGCCAAAAGGTTTAACTGCTGCTACTGGTATGGATGCTTTAACTCATGCTATTGAAGGCTATATTACTAAAGGTGCTTGGGAACTTTCTGATATGTTCCATTTAAAAGCAATTGAGATTATTGCAAGATCATTAAGAGGAGCTGTAGAAAACACAAAAGAAGGTCGTTTAGATATGGCTCTTGGTCAATACGTAGCTGGAATGGGATTTTCTAATGTGGGATTAGGTATTGTTCATTCAATGGCTCATCCATTAGGAGCTTTATATGATACACCTCATGGCGTTGCAAATGCAATTATTTTACCAACAGTTATGGAATATAACGCTCCATACACTGGTGAAAAATATCGTGATATCGCTATCGCTATGAAAGTAAAAGGTGCTGCAGAAATGACAATTGAAGAAGCAAGAAAAGCTGCATGTGATGCTGTATTTGAATTATCTAAAAAAGTAGGAATTCCTCAAGACTTAAAAGAAATAGTTAAAGTTGAAGATTTAGACTTCTTAGCTGAATCAGCTTACGCAGATGCTTGTCGTCCTGGAAATCCAAGAGATACTTCAGTAGAAGAAATCAAGTCGGATC
>JAZSIL010000239.1:0-7120 GCA_045533785.1 Bacilli bacterium | reverse complement strand
ATTTTAAGATAAAAAATAAGGTATGAATTGAATAATGGTTCATATCTTTTTAATTAAAAATTTTTAAGATGTTGTCAAAAAGAATTATATTTGATATAATGTATGTGTAAAAAAATTTAAAAAAGTAGAATTCTAATTTTATATATGAATTATATGGAGGTGTAAGGTGAAAAAATTAATATTAGTATTTGTTTTAATGATGATATTATGTCTTGCTGGATGTAATAAAAATACTCCTTATATAGGAGAAAATGGTAATTGGTGGATTAAAGATACAGATTTAGGTGTACCTGCAACAGGTCCTCAAGGCGAACAAGGAATCCAAGGCGAACAAGGAATCCAAGGTGAACAAGGAATCCAAGGTGAACAAGGAATCCAAGGTGAACAAGGAATCCAAGGAGAACAAGGAATCCAAGGAGAACAAGGAATCCAAGGTGAGCAAGGTATCCAAGGCGAACAAGGACCTCAAGGAGAACAAGGAATCCAAGGAGAACAAGGAATCCAAGGTGAACAAGGAATCCAAGGTCCACAAGGTGATACACCATTTATTGGTGAAAATGGTAATTGGTGGATCGGAGATGTTGATACTGGTGTTTTAGCAGATAGCAGTGTAGATAACAGGGTTATAAGTGATGGATTATCTTTTATTATTAAATCTGTTAATGGAAAATCTGGTATGATTGTTAGTGATTATGAAGGATCTAGTTTAGATGTAGTTATTCCAAATTATGTTGGTAATGTTCCGGTAATTGGTATTTCAAATGATGCTTTTTATAATTCTTCTATTAAGAGCATATCTTTTTCTAAAAATATTATTTATTTAGAAAATGAAGTTTTTTATGGTTGTGATGAATTAACAAAAGTTGATTTTAATGGTTGTAAAATTGATACTATTCCTAATAGAGCTTTTTATGATTGTTCATCTTTAACTAGCATTACTTTACCTGAAACGGTTACAAAATTAGGTGATTATGCTTTTGAATATTGTCCTATATATGATATCAATTTAAATAATATTATATATTTTGGAGACTATTGTTTAAATGGTGCTTGTTTAAATTATATATATTTAACTAAAAATGTTGAATTTGTAGGGTATGAAGCTTTTGAAGCTATTTATACTTACACTGAGTTTGAAGTATTACCTTCTACTTGGGATGAAAATATTGCAGGGACTGATGATATGTATTCAGTTGTTACAACTAATGCATATATAGATGGTGATTTTATTTATTCAATTAAAGATGGTAATGCTAGAATTCATAAATATTTAGGAAATGAAAAAAGAATTACTTTACCTACAAAAATAAATGATTATAAAGTTGTTGAAGTTGGGTATGGATTTAATTCTAAAAATGAATCATTATTAAACGATTTATATGAAGTGCTAGGTGATATTGATGTTTATAATCTTTTAGATGAAGTCGTAATTCCAAGTACTGTTACAAGAATAGAATGTAGTGCATTTTTTGGTACTTATGGAACACTTGTATATGTTCCTAAATCTGTAGAAAAAATGTCTGCATATAATGGAGTAACTGATAGTAGCTATTCAAATAATTATTTTGTATTTGAAAGTGATACTTATCCAACAATTTATAATAGTTTTATAGATACAAGTAGGGTTGTTAAAGTTGAGGAATACGATGAATACAAAGAATTTAGAACTGCTAAAGGTGTTGACTATAATGATTTAATATATGATGAAGACAATAAATTATATTATAAAAAAGAATTAATAAGTTACTCAGTATTTGCATATATGGGATTTAGTGATCCTGATTTAGTGATTCCATCATCATATAATTTAATGCCTATTAAGACAATTGAAAGTTATGCTATAGGATATTATGGATTAGAATCAATTACTATTTCATCAGGTATTACTAAAATTAAACAATATGGTATTACTAATATAGTAGCTAAATATATTTATATTCCTAAGTCAGTAGATATTATAAATGCATATGGTATTAGTGATTCTGACTTTGATTATTATCTAATTGAAGCAAATGAAAAACCTGCTGAATGGGATACATATTGGAACGATAATTCTAGTGATGATGTTATTTATGGTATTAATAAATCTACAAATGTCTCTGATGACTTTTTATATAAAATTGAAAATAATACAATTACGTTAATTAAATATTTAGGAAGTAGTTCAACTATAAAAATTCCAAGAAGTATAAACGGATTAACGGTAAAGACAATCAAAGAAGATTTCTGTCAAAGTAGTGGGACTAGATATATTTATATTCCAAAAGAAATTGAAGTAATCGAAGAAACTGCATTTGTAAATTCTTCATATTCAAGTTTTTATATATATTGTGAAGTAAGTGAAAAACCTGAACAATGGAATACTTATTGGTATTATAATGCTTATTATGGCTCATCTTCTTCATATGCATATAAATATTGGGATCAAAAATTAGACTATTAGTAATTTAAAATAAGGTATGAATTATCTAGGTTCATACCTTTAATTTATTAATAATAAGTTTAAGTTAGAATTATATAATTAAAGTATTAAATAATTATTATATTAAATATCGTAACAAATAATTTAATAAAAAATTTAAATGCTTGATTTTTTTAAAAAAAGGTGTATAATATAGGTACAATTATATATATTAGTTTCTGAAATGAAACAGCATTAAGAGTACGTGTAGAGAGACAACTCTATGATCACGTCACCAACCTGCTATATTTGTAAGGTGGTTAAATCTGAAAGAAATGTGGCATATGCAATAGAGAAAAAAATATACTCTCATGCTTGCTGCATGGGAGTTTTTTGTTTTTAAACTTCCATTAATATATAATAATTGAAATAAATTATGGAGGTTAAGTATGGAAAACAAATTTGAATCAATTAAGGGTTACAAAGTAATTAAAGATGAACTTAATCTGTTCATCGATATTTTTGGTAATTCTAAGAAGTACAAAGAAATTGGAGTTTATACTCCAAGAGGAGTAATGTTTGTAGGTGTACCAGGTACTGGTAAAACAACAATGGCTATGGCTTTAATTAATGCAAGTAATAGAAAGAGTTATGTTATTAAGAAATGTTATAGCAATAAAGAGTTTATTAATAAAATTAAAAATACGTTTGAACAAGCACGAGAAAACGCTCCATCAATTGTATTGTTAGATGATTTTGATAAATTCTCTAATACTGGAACAAATAATAAGAATTCGGATGAGTTTGTTTGTGTTCAAACAGAAATTGATAAATGTAAAGATTATGAAGTATTCGTTATCGCAACAGTAAATAAGATTAACTCATTACCATCTTCATTACTTAGAACTGGTAGATTTGATAAAATTTTAAATATCAGTACACCTAATCTTTTAGATTCTAGAGAAATTATTAAATATTATTTAAGTAAAAAGAAAAATATTGGTAATGTAGATTGTGATTTAATCGCAAATATGATGAAAGGAAAATCTTGTTCCGATTTAAAAACCATTGTTAATGAGGCAGGAATTATCGCAGCATACAATAATAAACTAACTATTGATACAGAAGATGTAATTAAAGCTTTTTTAAAGATTGTATTTAAATCATATAAGGGTAATGAAAGATATTCTGAAACATTTAGAAGACAAATCTCATATCACGAAGCAGGACACGCTTTACTTGCAGAACTTTTCTATGATGGAAGTGTAGATTTTGTGTCTACATTATATTGTAGTGATGATAAATATGCTGTTACATCGTTAAATGTTAATTATCTTTGTTATAATGAAGAAGTATATAAACGTTCTATTATGATTTCTCTTGGTGGTAAAGCTGCAGTTGAAGTGATGACTGGGATTATTGATACAATGTGTTCTGGTGATTTAGAAGAAGCATTTAAAAAAGCTAGCTCTTTTGTCGATTTTAATGGAGGGATGGGGTTTGATAAGTGTTATTGGTATACAGATGGTGAAAGAATGAGAGATGAAAAAGCAACTGTAGTATCTAATTTATTAGATGAATTATATTTACAAGCTAAGAAAAAACTTATTCAATATCGTGATGTGTTAGAACAAATTGTAAATTTATTAATGAGTAAAGATTTTGTTTTAGGAAGTGAGATTAGAAATTTAATTAAAGGAGAAAACAAATGCAACTAAAAGATATGAATATTTTTATTCTTGTACATTCAGATGATGCCTATTTAATTTTTAAGACAATGTTTTTAATGTATAAAAATGTAACTGTTGTAACTAGTGATTTTTTAGAATTTATGGATAAATATGAAAATGTTGAATGCATTGTAAGTCCTGCTAATTCATATGGATATATGAATGGAGGTTTTGATGCTGCAATATCAGATTATTTAGGATGGGATTTTCAAGAAAAAGTTCAACAATATATTAAAGATAATTATTATGGTGAACAGCTTGTAGGTAGTAGTTTTATTATTGATGCGCCTAAAAATAAAAAATTAATTCATACTCCTACTATGATTGAACCAAGTATTATTAAAGATGAAAAAATTGTTTATACTGCAATGCGTTCAACTTTAATTTGTGCATTAAATAATAATATTAAATCGATTGTTGTCCCTACATTTGGTACTGGGACAGGCGAAGTTAATTATCAAGTCGCAGCTAACCTTATGAGGAAAGGACTACATCAAATTTTAGTAGCACAAAATAAGAATTAAAAGTTGTTTATTTAAATAGTATTAACTATTTAATTCTTAATAAAATGTTACAAAATGCTCATAATTTATTAGAGTTTAATTTAAAATAATTAACTTGTAAATACACTTTAGTAATGTGAAAGTATAGTTTATTTAGACTATACTTTTTTGTTTCCTTTTTTTGTACACAACCATTAATTGAGATAACAGAAAACATCTGGTCCACTATTAGTGAAATATAATATGAGAGGAAAAGTATAACCAAAAATCTCCACTAACAACTAAATAATTTATTTAATTTTTTTACTTTCTATTTTTTTAACATTACAATTTTATTTTGTATTGAAAGGAGAAGTTTTATTAAATAAATTGTAATGCTCAATTATTCTAAATATCATAATAAAGGAGCATAAATGAATCTAAAAAACAAAATATTAATTCTAAAAGACGGAACTAAAGGTCGAGTAATTAATCATGACAAGTACGTTTATTTACTAGTAAATGGGGTAGTACAAAAACATAACTACGAATACTCATTTAGAAATGGTATCATCCAAGCAGTAAATAAAAGTATTCAAAAAGAGGTCATGCAAGAACTACAAATGCTTGATGAGTCAAAAGCTTTACGTCATCAAGCATTTATGGAAAAAATGGAATTGAATTTAAAAAAATCCAAAGATTTTAGAAAATTAGATAATACAAGTTATAACGTTCAGTGTCTTAGCCAAGATGTAACTTACAATACTAACGATTTAAAACAAATTTTTGGTATAAAATGTAAGAATCGTCCAAGACAAGTAGTTGTAACTAAAAAATATATTATTCTAATTTCTAAAGTTAAAAGACCTAATAAACATTTAAATTCATCTGATAGATGGTATAAACAAAATGGTTATTCATTCGTCTTTAAGGGCTGCCCTCATTCAAAAGTATTTAATAATAAAAATAAATATATTATTAATGCGGAATCAAGTGGTAAGAAAATTCTTTTATTTGTGACAGTTTCACCTGATCTTTACTATTATCAAGGAGAGGTTAAACTAGTAGATTACGAGCATAGCAATGTTAGTAACAAACAAATTGGTAATAAGTCCATCTTTAATTATAAATTAAAGGTGGCTTAGCAACTTAAATTAGAAAGGAAACTAAGAAAAATGAGTAATAATTTTAAAAACAAAAAATTCATTTGTAATTATGTAAACAATGAAAAAGAATTATCAATTGACTGGAACTATGGAAATACTGTTAAAGAAGTAGTAGAAGAGTTTGTATTAAATCAAATTTCTGGCTATTTTGGTGCGGAGTTTAATGATCTTGCGGATGATTTATTAAAAGAAAAAAATATTGAAGGGTTCATTGATGTAACTTGTGAGTGCTATGGTTATAGAGGATCTATAGCAACTTCACTTATGGAGTTAAAACCTAGTCTTTGTAAACTTATGTCAGATGTCACATTTGATGAAGTTAAAGAAATTATTGAAGAAGTTAATAAACATTTATTACTAAATAATTATGATAATAAGTTTATTTGTTTTGATAACTTTGATGATGTTAGTAATTTTTTAAAAGAACACTCTATTACATATTCTGAAGAAGATGAAAGTATTTTTGATGGAGTAATTTATATTAAAAAGTAAAGGTTTATTAAATGAATTTAAAAGGTAAAAAAGTAATATTAAAAGATGGTTCTATTGGTGAAGTGTTAGAACATGATAATTATGTTCATGTTTTTGTAAATAGTAAATTAATGAAATTTAATTATAAACATGCTTTTGAGAATGGTTTTTTAAAACTCGCAGATGATGAACTTCAAGAAAGTATTATTGATGATCTGGAAGAGATTGAAAAACGCGAAGCAGAACTTTCAGAAAAATTTCACAGGAAAATATATAAACAAAGTATTGAATTATATAAATTAGATACTTTAATTGATTCATCCTATAATGGAAAATATTTAGACCAAAGCGATTTATATCATTATGTAGATGTCGAAAAAAAATACGATATTGTAACCGAAAAATATAAACAAATTGTTAATGTAGCAGATGAACATATTGTTTTGATATCATATGTTAAAAAAACTGGTACTATAACTCTTAATAGACGTCGTGTACAAACATTTTCTTATTATGATCATTTCACAGATGATGGTGATTATATTTTCAATCGTATTTTAATGGGAAACATAAATAATATTTTAAGGGAACATAAAGCGATTCTTTCTGCTAAAGAGAATAATAAAAAAATTATTTTATTTGTTAGATTTGCTCCAAGACAATATTATGCTCAAGGTGTTTTTGAGTTAGTTAGTCATAAAGAAAAGAGTTTCGTAGATACAGACGGGATTTTAAAAACATCTATTGAATATCGTTTGAAAAAGGTAAAATAATTTTATGAGAATATTTACAGAAATTACATTTGAAGAATATACTGCTTATATAAGAAAATTATCAATAAGTGAACTTAGAATAGAAGCAACTATTCTT
>JAZSIL010000313.1:0-7287 GCA_045533785.1 Bacilli bacterium | reverse complement strand
ATTTTTAGCAGTAGTCGTAAATTCAACACCGTCTGCTCCGTAAATTTCTTTGCAAATAGCTGCAATCTTATCTTTAATAGGAAGTGCTGCATCATAGATTGGAGCAAAGCGTTCTGCACCATCATGTAATTCAATTTCTTCTACTACTTTACGAGCAAGTTCAACACCACCATCTGAACCTTTTGCGAATACTTCAGAAAGGGCTACTGGATGATTATTAACTTTTGCCCAATTAGCAAGTGCTGTAACTTCAGCTTCTGTATCTGTTCCAAATTTGTTAATTGCAACAACATATGGAAGATTATATTTACCGATGTTTTCAATATGTTTTTCAAGATTAGTAATACCTTTTAATAATGCATCTACATTTTCTTGTGCTAAATCTTTCTTTTCTACACCACCATGCATCTTAAGCGCTCTAATTGTTGCAACAATAACAACACATGAAGGATGTAAATCAGCCATTCGACATTTAATGTCTAAGAATTTTTCAGCACCAAGGTCTGCACCAAATCCTGCTTCAGTTACTACATAATCCCCCATTTTAAGAGCAGTTTTAGTAGCAATTACTGAGTTACAACCATGTGCAATATTAGCAAAAGGTCCACCATGAATTAGAGTTGGTGTGTGTTCTAATGTTTGAACAAGGTTTGGCATAAGTGCATCTTTCATAATTAAAGTTACAGCACCAGTTGCTTTAATATCTTCAACAGTTACAGGTTTTCTATCATATGTATATGCAATAACCATTCTTGCAATTCTTTGTTTAAAATCTTCTAAACTTGATGCAAGACAAAGTACAGCCATAACTTCTGATGCAACAGTAATATCAAAATGATCTTCTCTAGGTACACCATTTGTAGGACCACCTAGACCAACAATAACGTTTCTTAAAGCACGATCGTTCATATCTAAACAACGATGTAAGATTATTCTAGTCGGATCAATTCCTAGTTCATTTCCTTGTTGAATATGGTTATCAAGCATTGCAGCTATTGCATTTGTTGCAGTTGTAATAGCATGTAGGTCTCCTGTAAAGTGTAGGTTAATATCTTCCATTGGAATAACTTGGGCATAACCTCCACCTGCAGCTCCACCTTTAACACCTAGTACTGGACCAAAACTTGGTTCACGAAGTGCAACAACAGTCTTTTTACCAATTTTATTCATTGCATCTGCTAGACCAATTGTAGTTGTTGATTTACCTTCACCAGCAGGAGTAGGGTTAATTGCAGTAACTAGAATTAATTTTGCATCTTTTTTATCACTATTAAGTTTATCAAGATGGATTTTTGCTTTATAATTTCCATAAAGTTCTAGGTCATCTAAAGTCAAACCAACTTTTGCTGCAATTTCTTTTATTTTTAATATTTTCGCTTGTTGAGCAATCTCTAAATCACTTAACATTATTTTAATTCCTCCAAATAATTTTTACTTAATACCGAATAACAAATCGATATATGTTGGCATAGGCCAATATTTTTCATCTACTTTAGATTCAAGAGTATCAACGATTGTTCTTAACTCTAACATTGTTGTACATACTTTATTTTTCCATAAATTAGCTTGAAGAAGACAATCATTTTTAATAGCTTGTGCTTCTTTTATGCTTTGTTCTAATTTATCCATTACATCTTTCATTTGTCTTAAAAGACCATTTATTTCTAATACTTCATCTTTTAAATAAATTACATTGAATTTTACATTAAAAAGCGTTTGATACGTATTAGCTATTTTATCTAAATATGATAGACATGCTGGGAATATTTGACTCTTTGCCATATGCAAAGCAGTGGATGCTTCTACTTGGATTGTTTTTGAATAACTATCAAGTAATATTTCATAACGAGAAGATATTTCTGATTCAGTAAATACTCCAAGTGAAGTAAGTGCTTTTGTTTGGTTTTCATCTTTTAATACTTTGAATGCATCAACAGTATTTTTTATATTAGAAAGTTTTCTTTTTTCAACTTCATTTTCCCATTCTTTTGAATAACCATTTCCTTCAAAAATAACACGTTTATGGTTGTTAAAGAATTCTTTAATAACATCCATAACATTAGAACCTTGTTCTAATTTATTTGACATTTCTTTCATTGTATAAGCAAGCATAGCATTTAACATAGTGTTTGCTGTTGCAATTGATTGACTAGAACCTACACCTCTAAATTCAAATTTATTACCTGTAAAGGCAAATGGTGATGTTCTATTTCTGTCAGTATTATCTTTTTGAAAGTCAGGTATTACTTTTACACCTGTTTTAAATCTTGTTTTTTCTATTTCATGAAGCTCTTTTCCATTAATGATAGCTTCAATTAAATCATTAAGAGCATCTCCTAAAAACATTGAGATCGTTGCAGGAGGAGCTTCATTACCACCAAGTCTATGATCATTTCCTGGTGTTGCAATTGAAAGTCTAAGTAAATCAGCAAAGTCATCTACACCTTTTACCATACATGCAAGTGTTGCAAGAAATGGTAGGTTATTGCTTGGATCACTACCTGGTTTAAAAAGATTAATTCCTGTGTTAGTTACGACAGACCAGTTATTATGTTTACCAGAACCGTTTACACCTCTAAATGGTTTTTCATGAAGTAAACATCTTAGTCCATGTTTTTTAGCGATATCTTGCATTAATTGCATAAGTAAATGATTATTATCAGTTGTGATATTTACTTTACGATATATACAAGCTATTTCATGTTGTGCAGGTGCAGCTTCATTATGTTTTGTCTTAGCTGGAATACCATATTTCCAAAGTTCAGAGTCAAGTTCTTTCATGAAGTTTGCAATACGACTATTTAAATAACCATAGTAATGTCCTTCTAATTCTTGACCTTTTGGAGGATTAGCTCCATATAAAGTTCTTCCAGTAAGTTTTAAATCAAGACGTTTTTCAAAATATTCTTCATCTACTAAAAAATATTCTTGTTCAGCGCCAGCATAGCTAGTTACACTTGTTACATCTTTTAAACCAATTAAATTAAGTAATCTAACTGCTTCTTTATTAAGTGCATCACATGATTTAAGTAGTGGTGTTTTGTTATCAAGTGCTTCACCTGTATATGAACAAAA
Source organism: Bacilli bacterium (assembly GCA_045533785.1). GTDB lineage: Bacteria > Bacillota_I > Bacilli_A > ML615J-28 > CAG-313 > UBA1737. The sequence continues at coordinate 4,212 of JAZSIL010000313.1, read as the reverse complement.
TAGTGTTGGAATATACAATGAACCGTCTTTTACAAAAGCAAGCGATGTACAGTCCCACGCAGTATATCCACGCGCTTCAAATGTTGCGCGAAGTCCTCCTGATGGAAAGCTTGAAGCATCAGTTTCACCTTTTCTTAATAATTTGCCACTAAATTTAACTGTAGCTTTATCATCAATAAGTTCTAAAAATGAATCATGTTTTTCAGCAGTAAGCCCTGTAAGTGGAGCAAACCAATGTGTAAAATGTGTTGCACCAAGTTCACTTGCCCATTCAAGCATTACATCGGCAATAACTGCAGCACATTCTTTTGATAACGTTGCCCCTGTTTCAAGTGATGATTTAAATTCTTCATATGTTCCTTTTGGTAAACGTTCTTTCATTACATCGTCATTAAATGTATAACAACCATAATTTGAAAGTAATTTATTTGTGTCCATAATAACACTCCTTATGAACTTGTTTTATCTTTTAATACTACGTCGTGTGCTCCACCTTCAATAATACTAGTTGATGAAACAAGTGTTAATTTTGCTTTTTGTTGTAGTTCTGGGATTGTTAGTGCTCCACAATTACACATAGTTGATTTTACTTTTGCAAGCGATACTGCGACATTATCTTTTAATGGTCCAGCATATGGTACATAAGAGTCAACACCTTCTTCAAATGATAACTTCTTGTCGCCACCTAAGTCATAACGTTGCCAGTTACGAGCACGAGCTGAGCCTTCGCCCCAGTATTCTTTCATATATTGTCCGTTGATTTTTACCTTTGTTGTTGGTGATTCATCAAATCTTGAGAAGTATCTACCTAACATTACAAAGTCAGATCCCATTGCAAGGGCTAATGTAATATGATAATCGTGTACAATACCACCATCTGAACAAATTGGTACATATACGCCAGTTTCTTTAAAGTATTCATCACGTGCTTTTGCAACTTCAATTGTAGCTGTTGCTTGACCACGACCAATACCTTTAGTTTCACGAGTGATACAAATAGATCCACCACCGATACCAACTTTAATAAAGTCAGCACCACAATCAGCTAAAAATCTAAATCCATCTGCATCAACAACATTACCGGCACCAACCATTACTTTATCACCATAGTTTTCTCTAATCCATTCAATAGTTAGTTTTTGCCATTCACTAAACCCTTCACTTGAATCAATACAAAGTACATCTACACCAGCATTAATTAGAGCTGGAACTCTTTCTTTGTAGTCTCTTGTATTAATACCGGCACCAACTACTAAACGTTTTTCTTTATCTAGTAATTCATTTGGATTATTTTTATTAGATTCATAGTCTTTTCTAAATACAAATGAATCAAGACAACCATTTTCATCAACGATTGGAAGTGAGTTTAATTTGTTATCCCAAATAATATCATTTGCTTCTTTTAAAGTTACACCAAGTTTTGCAGTAACTAACTTTTCAAGTGGTGTCATAAATTCTTTAACTTTTAATTCCGGTGCCATTCTTGATACACGGTAATCTCTTCCTGTAACAATACCAAGAAGTTTTCCATGAGCAGTTCCATCATGTGTAATAGCTACTGTAGAATGTCCATTTTGTTCTTTTAACGCTATTACATCTGCAAGTGTATTATCTGGTGTAAGATTTGATGCTGAAGTTACAAATCCAGCTTTATAATCTTTTACTCGTTTTACCATTGCAGCTTGATCTTCTATTGTTTGAGATCCATAAATAAATGATATTCCACCTTCTTTTGCAAGTGCTATAGCAAGTGTATCGTTTGATACTGATTGCATAATTGCAGATACTAGTGGGATGTTAAGAGAAATTCTAGGCTCTTCGCCTTTCTTGAACTTAACAAGCGGTGTTTTTAAACTAACATTTTTAGGTTGGCATTCTGAACTAGAATACCCAGGTACTAATAAATATTCACTAAATGTTCGTGAAGGTTCTTTAAAATAAAAAGCCATAAATTCCTCCTTTATTCTTTACCATTAAAACAATATGTACAAAGCTTACATGGTTCTATTCCAATTGACTCAATTAAGTCATCAATTCTATGATATTGTAACGTATCAAAATTCATACGTTTACAAATTTCATCCACCATTAATTTATATTTTGGACTATCAGGATCGATATATTCTTTTGCAAGTTCATCTGATACATCTTCTACATTTTCTAAATCCGCAATTACTCTTCTTGTCATTAAATCCATTACAGAAGTTGAACGAGAGAAATTTAGATATTTACAAGAAAACATTATTGGTGGACAAGCAGGACGAACATGTACTTCTTTTACTCCTGCTTCATATAAATATTCTACTGTTTCTCTTAACTGTGTTCCTCTTACAATTGAATCATCAATTAAGACTAATTTTTTATCTTTTATAAGTTCTGGTATCGCAATAAGTTTCATTCTAGCGATAAGATTTCTTTGAGTTTGACTAGTTGGTGTAAATGATCTAGGCCATGTTGGAGTATATTTAATAAAGGGTCTAATATACGGAATATGAGCAGTATTAGAATATCCAATTGCATGTGGAACACCTGAATCAGGTACCCCCGCAACACCATCTGCTTCTACATCATCATGTTTTCTTAATAGTTCTCCACATTTATATCTCATTACTTCAACATTTCGTCCTTCATAAGTCGCTGTTGGATAACCATAATAAGTCCATAAAAATGAGCACATTTTCATACATTTATTTGGTTCACTTAAAACAGTAAGTTCTTTATTTGTAATTGAAACTATTTCACCTGGACCTAAGTCTTTTACATAACTAAAACCTAAATTTTGATATGCACTACTTTCAAAAGTAACACAATACCCACTTTTTGATTTTCCTACAATAATAGGAGTTCTACCATATTTATCACGTGAGGCATATATACGATCAGGAAATAGAAGTAATATACTCATCGAACCATCGATTTTTTCCTGAGCGTATTTTAAGCCCTCAACAATTGTAGGCTTTTGATTTATAAGTGCAGCAACCATTTCTGTTGGATTAATTAATCCTTTATTCATTTCAATGAACTGCACTCTTCCGTTCTTAAAACATTCTTCACGCAATTCATCTAAATTATTAATTCTTCCAACTGTAGAGATTGCGTAAGATCCTAAGATAGAATTTATTAATAATGGTTGTGCTTCATTATCAGATATGCATCCAATACCAATATTACCTTTTAAATTATCTAAGTCTGCATCAAATTTGGTTCTAAAAGGGGAATTTTGAATATTATGAATTACTCTTTGAAATCCCTCTTCGCCATATAATGCCATTCCACCACGTCTAGTACCTAAATGTGAATGATAATCTATACCAAAAAATAGTTTCATTACACAGTCTGATTTAGATGCTATACCGAAAAAACCACCCATTTTTTTCACCTCATGATTTATTTTTTAAAATAATTTACACCTGATTCAAATAATTTTTGATCCATTTCACCATAGATATTTACAAATCTATTATCACCTTGACGTTCACTATGTCCCATCTTGCCAATAACACGACCATCTAGTGAAATGATACCTTCAATAGCCATCATCGATCCATTTGGATTAAATGGCGATTCCATTGTAGGATTATTATTATTATCAACGTATTGTGTAAATACTTGACCATTTTTAAACAATTCTTCTAATACTGCAATTGGTGCTACAAAGCGACCTTCACCATGACTCACTGGAATTGTATGGATATCTCCAACATTAACGCCCGCTAACCAAGGTGATTTAACAGATGAAATTCTAGTATTTACCATTTGAGAAATATGTCTGTGAATTGTATTAAATGTAAGTGTAGGATCCATATCTTTCATATCTGAAATCTTACCATATGGTAATAGTCCTAACTTAATTAATGCTTGGAATCCATTACAAATACCAATCATTAGACCATCTCTGTTTTCTAGTAAATCTGTTATTGCATCTTTAATTTCTTTATTTCTTAAGAATGTTGCGATAAACTTACCTGAACCTTCTGGTTCATCACCTGCACTAAATCCACCAGGTAACATCATAATTTGGGATTTTTTAATTGCAGATACTAAATCAATTACAGAATTTTTAATATCTTGTTCAGTCTTATTTCTAATCACAACAAGTTCTACTTTAGCCCCTGCTTTTTCAAAAGCACGTTTAGAATCATATTCACAGTTTGTACCAGGGAATACTGGAATCACAACATTGACTGTATCATATAATACTTTTGCTTTTAA
>JAZSIL010000232.1:0-5350 GCA_045533785.1 Bacilli bacterium | reverse complement strand
AAGATTATGAAGTTGATTTTAGCAATGTAAAAAATAAAAAAGGAGAATACAAAATAATAGTTAATTATCTTGATTATGAGGCATGTTATACTATAAATTTATCACCAAAAACAAATAAAACATTATGGATTATTATGGGGGTATTTGGTAGTATTGTTTTATGTGCTTGTGCTTTATTAATAGTTTATAAGAAAGGAAGAAGAAAAAATGAAGAAAACAAACATTAATAATATTTTTAAATTTATTGGAGTATTTTTTGTTTTAGGAATGGTCTTATGTTTTGTTTCAGGCTGTTCAAAAAATAAAATAAAAGAAGTAGATGAAGATTCAATAGTATATACAGGAGAATCTATTAAATGGGAGGATGTAAAAAATGCAGAAGGTTATGAAGTGTCTATAAATGGTGATGTTTATAAAGATACTCATGCTGTATCATATACATATAAAAATGGTGGAAATTTTTCATTTACAGTCAAAGCATACAAGTTTAATGCAAAAGGTGAAAAAATATATTCTGAAGCTGTAACTGTTAACTTTACTGATTTAGGATCAGTAACTAATATTAAAATTGAAGATGGTGTTGTTATATGGGATGAAGTTCCTGGTGCAAATGCATATAAGTTGAGAGTAAATGGTACTGAATTACCAGATACTTATAGTGTTAGAGAATATGGTGAATTTAATATTGGAAAAAATACTATTGAAATTAGAGCAATTAATGTAGATAATTCACGTGCTTATTCAGTATGGACTGCACCATTACAATTTGAATTATTAGATGTTCCAACTAATATTAAGTTTGATGCTGAAAATAAAATTATAACTTGGGATTTAGTAAAGAATGCATATAAATATGAAGTTACTATCAATGGTGTGGAAAAAACAACTGTTGTAAATAATTCATATCAATACGAACCAGGCAAAAAAGATTTTACTGTTTCAGTAAAAGCTGTTGGTGACCATTTAAATAATGTTTATGATTCAGATAATTCTGAATCTAAAGAATTTGTATTCTTACCACAAGTTGAAAATTTAACTATGGTTGACGGTGTATTGGTTTGGAATGGTTCTGAAAAAGCAACTGGTTATAAAATTAAGATTGATAATACTTTACAAAGTACTATTTTAGATAAACCTCAATATACAAATATTGTGCCTGGTGAGTCGTATTCTATTAGTATTCTTCAAGTTTCTGATAAGGCTACATATTATTCAGAATGGTCAGAACCAGTGTTTATTTCTATTTGTGTTGCACCTCAAATTATATATGAAGATGGTGTTATTAAATGGGATGGAATTTCAAATGCTAGTGGGTATAAAGTAAGTTTATCTCTTAATGGAGAAGATATTAATGTACCTAATTTAAGTAATCAAAATGTTTCATACTTTAATGAATTTGCACAAAGCGGAATTTATAAGGTTAAAGTAGCTACTTTAGCAGATGAGGAAAAAGGTTATTTTGGTTCAAAATACTCTAATGAAATTGAAATTATTAGATTAGAAAAACCTTCAACTGGAAAAGTATTCGATATTAACACACAAATTAATGAAACATATATTAATTTTGATACAGTGTTATATGCAAAAAATTATCGAGTAAGAATTAATGGAACTGAAAGTAAAGAAGTTGCTGGTTCACCATTCTATTTTAAAGATTCTAAGTATTATACAGACCTTACTGCTGAGTCAACTATAAAAGTAGAAATTTTTGCTGTTGGTGATGGACAAAGTTATTCAACTGATAAGGTAATTTTAGATTCGTTAGCAGGATACGAATTTACAATTACAAAAGTTGCAACACCTACAGAACTATCAATTGAAAATTCAACAATTAAATGGGATGTAATTCCTCATTCAACTGGATATATAGTAGATATTAATGGAAAAGTATACTATCCTACAACTAATATCTTTGAACTTCCTGAAGGTTTAAGTTCAGGAGAACATGATGTGACTGTAAGAGCATTAGGAAATGGTTCCTCATATATTTCTTCAAATAAATCTAAAGTGTTAACATTTGATAAATTAGCTACTCCAACAGGTTTAGAAATAGTTAATGGTGTATTAAAATGGGATATTGTTCATGGTGCTGAAAAATATGATATTAAAGTTGGTGAATACACAACACAAGTTGTAACAAATTCATTCACAATAGAAGATCAATATATTTCAACAGATGGAACAGCAATATATGTAAGAGCATTAGGAAATAATTCTACAAAAGTTGATTCAGGAATGAGTAGTACTGATGTTGTAATTAGATTGAAAAAAGTAAATGGACTTTCTATTGTTGAAGATAGTACATCCTTAGCAAGTAGCAAATTAGTATGGAATCCTGTTCAAGCTGGAGAAGGTGTAAGAGTTTCTTATCGTATTAAAGTTGGGACTACAACAATTGAAACTGTTACAGGTACTTCATATGATGTAAATAATTTAGTGTCTTATTTTGTTGATCCTACAAAGAGTTATGCTGTTACGGTTCAAGCGATTGGTAATGAAAAAACTTATTTTGCTGGTGAAATAAGTGATCCTTTGAATATACAAAAATTATCAACTCCTAATGTAGTTATTAAAGATAAAAATGTTATTTCATGGGAAGGCGTTATCGGTGCGACTAAATATGCTGTATATTTAAACAGTGAATTAGTTTATTCTGGTATAGATCCTGAATGTACGTTAAATGTGACTCAAGATGCAGTATTAAAAGTAATTGCTTTAGGTGATTTAGGAGTTAACACTATTAATTCTACACCATATGAACAATTAATTACTGTTACTCCACAAGAAAAACCTCAAATTGCAATTGATTCAGTAAATGGTGATTTAGTAACTATTAAAGTTCTTAATAATTACCATGAAGATACTGTATTCGAATTTATCGGTGGCGTAGAGAAAGTTTTAACATCTGACTATACAGCTACCATAAAATTAAATGCTGGAATTACAACTTCTATTACTGTAGTTGCACATGGTGGTTTATTCAATGATTCAATTAATAAATATATGTTGGACTCTGTTCCATCATCTGCAAAAGATGTTACTTTATTATCAAATCCTTCAGTAAATGATTTTGATGTAAGTGTTTCTAATAATACGTACATTTTACGATATTCATCTCCATTAAAAGCAGTTGCTTATGAATTAGAATTTGAATTTATTTTAAGTGATGGTACTACTCAAACTCTTTTTGTTGAAAGACATACAAGTACTACATATGTAATTGCAGATATGCCTGAAAACGCAATTGGATTTAGACTTAAATTAAGAGCATTAGGCAATGGATCGAATATTATTTCTGCATTAAACCCAGTTGAATATTCATGGGATAAATAAAGTAGGTATTAATTATGCGTAAATTAATATCATTATTAATCGTATTTGCGCTCGTAATTGGAGGATGCTGTGGATTATATTTTGGTTGGCTAAGTTCAAGTACAACTATAGAGCCAATAACAGAAACACAAAATTTATATATTGGTGATAGTGTTTCTTTAGAAAGCTTAATTAATGTAAAATCTATTAAATTTTTAAAAAATAAAGATACTAAAGAATTTATTGATGAAAGTGTGATAGTTAAATTAGAAAATGACACATGTATTAAATATGATTCAGGTTATTTTACTGCTATTGGTAAGGGGACGTCAAAAGCAATTATTCAACTAAAAGAAGGTACTTTTAATGATTCTAAAAAGAGTTTGACAATTGAGTTTAAAGTCTCTACAGGCATTATTACTATAAATAAAATTACTAAACCGTCTGATTTAAAGAATTTAAAATTAGGTCAATTTTATAAATTTGAAATTGATGCTGAGCCCGCTAAATGGTCAGAAACAGATGATTTTGAATTAATATCCGATTTTAAATGTTTTGAACTAATAAATGATGGAGAAAATAAAGGATTATATTTAACTACAGGAATTGGTAAGGGAAATATTACGATTAAGTCAACAGAAAACGCTGATGTTTCCCTTACAAACCAAGCTTTTACAGTTAAGTGTAATGATTCTGAAATTGAAAATGAAATAAGAAAAAAATTAGGAAATGGTCAATTATACAGAAATGATTTAGCAAGTATTAAAGAATTAAATCTTCAAAAGGAAACCTTTGATAGTTATAGAGACTTCAATTATCTGCCTAACTTAAAAAAACTAACTATTAATGCTACTAATGGGAATAATTTAATTCTACAACTAAATCTTAATAATATGAAGGGTTTGGAAGAGTTAATCTTAAGTGGAAGCTTTAATTCTGCTGATGAGTTTACAGCATTCATTAATAATGCTCCTGCTAACCTTTCTGTATTAAATTTAAATAATATTAACTTTACTAATAATGGTGAAAATAAAATTAGTATTGAAAATTTAGAAGGATTAAAAATTTTAATACTTTCAAACATTAAAAAAGTAGAATGTTTAGAAATTAATGATGCTATTAATATAGGAAATGAATTTAATTCTATTGAAACAATAAGCTTAAACAATAATAGCTTTACAAAACTAATATGCAAAAATCTAAGTTATTTAAAAACTTTAAAAATCACATCTGATAATGATTCTTTAATTGAAGAAATTGACTTTGATAATGTAAATAGTAGTAGTTACCTTAATGGAAACAATCAGTTTAGTGATGATTTAACAAATCTAAAAACACTTACAATTTCTAGTTTTAGAGCAAGTGAATTAAATCTTGAAAATCTTAGTTCATTAGAAAACATTACTTTAAAAGGTGATGAATTATTAGAAGATTTTGATACAGTACGTTTAGCTAATAAATCATATACTTCTATTACAATAGAAGATATTCGCTCTAAGCTATCAGATAATGAAGCTGTTGTTTCTTTATTTAATGGTATTTTAACTAGACCTAATGATTCTAGTACAACTATTAAAAATTTAACTATAAAAAATGCTGAGTTAAGTAATACAAATAACAAAGTAATTTCCGCGAGCGCTTCTTATGCAAAAAATATTATATTAGATGATTTAAATATCGATGGTAATAATGAAATTATTTTTGATGAAATTGGTCAACTAGAAAGTTTAACAATAAGAAAAGTCCCAAACTTAACAGGAGTATCTATAAAGAATCTTCAAGATACAATTGTTTTTTTGCCATCTTTAAATATAGATGAATGTGAATCTTTACAACATATTAGTTTAGAGGGATTAGAAATTGGAAAAGCAATCATTAAAAATTGTGCATCATTAGATTCAGGTGATATCAATAATATTGAGTTAAAAAATATAGTTGCTGATAATTTTAAAGTTGTAGAAAACTCTGTTTTTAGCGATGTTCTAAATTTATCAAATGGTATTTATATTGATAATAATTTTTTAGGAATAGATTTAGG
>JAZSIL010000167.1:0-5805 GCA_045533785.1 Bacilli bacterium | reverse complement strand
TAAAATTATAATGAAACTATAAAGGAGTTAATATGAAACTTAAAGTAAATTGTGGAGTTACTTTAATAGAAGTATTAGCTACAATCACAATAAGTGGTATACTGTTTTCAATTATTGGAACAATTATTGGAACTTTCAATGTAAGTTTTGAAAGATCAAAGTATATTCGCCAAATTGATGAAGAAATTCAAGCTATCGAAAATGCTATTTCAGTATGTGTTGAATATTCAAACATAAATGGATATGAATTGATAATTAATGATGAAGCTATTTATCTTAATAACGTAATTGATGGTAGCGAAAATATAATATTTAAATTTGATAGAATAAATAAAACACTAGATTTATCATTTTCAAATACCACTAGAAAATTAAAATATATTGAAAGCATTAGCATTAAGAAAAGTAACGATGTTGGTATTGTACTAGAAATTGTTACTATCGAGAATGTTAAGAAGCAAAGTTATTATAATATTATTAATTTAAGATAGGGGTGATTTTTATAAAAAAGATTGTTTGTTTAATTAATGATTATAAAAATTCTTTTGGACTTGAATTATTTTGTTTTGATTGTAAGTTTGCTTCTATTGAATTATTAAAAAGAGTTTATTATAATGTAGATGATGATAATGCTACAACTGTTAAAGAAGAGATTAATGAAGTTTTAACAAGTTTAGAGTTTGAAAAAGCATCATGCGCAGTAGGTATTAATTCACCTGTTATATTTACTGAATCAATAAAAATACCTAAATTAAGTATTAATGAAGAAAATAAAGCTTGTATGTTAAAACTTGAAAAAACATACAAAGATGATTTTGATAAACAATATGTGTTTGTTAAAGATAAAATTAATGTAAATAAGAATACTCGAAGAGTTAATTATTTACTTGTTCAAAAAGATAAATATAAAAAATTACTAAATAAAATTGAATTTTTCGGTTTAAATATTGATAAAGTTGTTTTTAGCCCTGTTGCTCTTGCACAATTTGTGGGCAGAAAGCATATCATAAGTGGTGATAAGGTAGGTCTATATATTAATATAGATAAAACTAATGCAATTATAGTTGTCACTAAAGGTGCACATTTGGTTGAATATAAAATCACTAATTTAGGCCTTTACCCAATATATGATTGTATCGCAAAATTTCAAAAACGCGATCCTAATGAAGTAGTTTCAAATCCATTTGGTGAAAATTCACCTGAAGTTGAAATTATGGTAAAAGAATATTTTCAAAGTGTTATTAATGACGTTAAAAAAATTAGTTATTTGAACGATTTTACAATTAATGAACTTTATCTACATTCTGAGTTTGGTTTAAATGATTTTATTAAAGCTCAGTTTGAAAAACGTTTGAAACTTCAATTTAAAGCAAACGTAAAATTAGATGATACTATAAGTGAATGTTTCCAAGCTTTTAGTGTTCTTAAATGTAATTTACAGACATTACCAGTGAGGATGAAATAATGAAAAATAATAAAGGTGTCACTTTGTTAGAAGTTATTGTTTCGATTGTGATACTTGGAATTACGATTGTTTCTACAATTCAAGTTATGGCGTCAAATAATCGTTTAGTTATTAAGAATGAACGCGGACTTAATTCAATACAAGAAATTGAGTCTATTATGGAAATATTCACAAGTGATCCTGAAAAATTTAAAGATAATATTAAAGAAATATATGAAGTAGACTTAGATAGTACAAAGTATCTTTATTATTCATCTGCTTTTATTAAAAGTAGTAATAATGAACCAACTGATTACTATTTAGAAGTAAATTATTCTAAATCTAATGAGGGTAATAAATATACTTTGATTATTAATACTTATTATAAAAATACACTTTATACTCATAGTAATAATAATTATAATGAAAGAGTTATTGTGAAGTAGGTGGCCTTTATGAAGAAAATAAGAAATAATCAAGGTCATACAATTCCGATTGCTTTAGTAATTATTATTGTTCTTACAATATTAACGTCTACGATTGTGTATGCCGTTTCTGTATCGACAAAAAAGACAAACAATATGATTATTGAGTATACTACAAAGTTAGAAATTGAAAATGTTATGTATCAATTTTTAAATGATGTAGTCGAAAATGATATAGAATTAACTACACAAGAATATAATAATAAGACATTTACAATATCACTTGTTGATGCTAATGTTTATTCATTTAGCGTTACAAGTGATACTAAATACGCACTTAAAGCAACAATAAAGTTTAATACTAATAGTTATGAAATTTTAAAATGGGGTTTTGGTAAAGAATAGTATGGAAGATTTTTTATATATTTATCAAAATTCAGTATTGCTTAAGGTTGTTGTTTTAACGTTTTTGATTTTGATATCTTTATGTATTGGTAGTTTTTTAAATGTTTTAATTTATCGATTACCAATTAAAGAATCTCTTACAAAGAAAAACTCGCATTGTCCAAAATGTGGTCATATGTTAAAATGGTATGAGAATATCCCATTATTATCATATATCATTCAAAGAGGAAGATGTAGAGGTTGTAAAGAATTAATATCAATTCAATATCCTATTATAGAAATGCTATCTGTATGTGTATTTGTTATTGCATATATTAGATTTGGTCTTTCAATTGAAACTTTTCTATTTACACTTTTATTACAAATGTTTATTGTAATATTTATGATTGATATGAAACATCAGATCATACCAGATAGCATAAATATTGTAATTTTAATATTAGGTCTTATATCCTTAATTATTCCGCATTCTAGTATTAATCAATTATACAGCATAAATTATGTTGATAAAATAATTGGATTCTTAGTTGCTCTTAGTTTATTATTATTATTTCTTTTATTAGAAAAAGTACTTAATAAAGAACTAATGGGTGGAGGAGATTTAAAATTATTTTTTGGTGTTGGTTTATTTATGGGATGGCAATTACTGCTACTAGGAATATTTTTTGCAGCAGTTATTGCATTAATTACGGAAATGCTAAAAAAAGTTATTAAAAATGAAAAGTTTTTAAATAAAGTTATTCCTTTTGGTCCATATTTAGTCTTAGGGTTTGCTTTAGTATATGTATTTGGATTAGATATTATATGTCTTTATCTTTCGATATTTAATTAGATAGGAGGATATAGATGCCTAAGTTTAAATTTAAAGCTAAAGACATAAATAATAAAGTAATTAAAGGAGTGTTTTTCGCTAAAGATGAAAATGACTTAAGAGCTATTGTTGATAACTTAGATTATTATTTAATTAGTTATAAAAAAATAGCTGAAAGCTCTCAATTATTTACTTTTTTAGAAAAAATAAAAATTGGTGAAATTGCTGTTTTCTGTCGTCAACTTTCAATAATGGTTTCTTCTGGGCTAGAACTTGGAACTGCTATTGAAATTTTAAAAGAAACAACAAAGACACCTAAATTAAAAGAAATTTTAGAAACGACTCATCATGATTTACTTCAAGGTATTCCACTTAGTGAATCATTTAAGAAATATCCTAAAACGTTCCCGCTTTTCTTTATTAATATGATTAAAATTGGTGAAGTAAGTGGTAAACTTCCGATTGTATTAAATCGATTAGCTGATTATTATGAAAAAGATGATAAAGTTAAAAGAAAAGTTAAAAGTGCTTTTGCATATCCAATTTTCTTAATTGCTTTAGCATTTCTTGTACTTTGCATAATGGCGCTTTATGTAATGCCAATCTTTAAAGATGTATTTGAATCTTTAAATGCAAAGTTACCTAAAATCACACAAGTTGTTGTAAATGTTACTGACTTTATTAGAAATAATTTTCTAATTATTGTACTTGTAATATTAGCTCTCGTTGTACTTATTTTAATATTAAGAAAAAATAAGATGATTAAATTTGTAATGGATAAACTAAAATTAGAAATTCCACCATTTAAAGATGTTAACTTAACGGTAGCAACTTCAAGATTTTCAAGTGGTTTTAGTATTTTATTAAGTAGTAGTATGCCAGTAATTGATTCAATAGAAACAATGCGTCATTTACTTGGAAATACATACATTGAAACTCAAATGGAAGTTAGTGTTAGTGAATTAAATAGAGGACAAGGTATTGCGAAGAGCTTAGAAACTATTAATGTTTTTCCTCCAATGCTTTGTGAAATGATCACTGTTGGTGAACAAACTGGTAACTTAGAAGAAGTATTAAATCGTGTAACTGAATATTATGAAAATCAAGTAGAATATTCAATGAAAAAGCTTACTGCCGCTATTGAACCTGTTTTAATTCTAATTATTGGTTTAATTGTTGTTGTGTGTTTACTTGCTGTTTTCATTCCAATGCTTGAAATTACAAGTTCTATAGATACAGGAGTGTAAAAAAGCATGAAATTTAAGTCACAAGATAATAATATTAAGCATATTATAAATGAGGAACTAGCCTCAGTAGTTCGAACTAAAAGACTATTAAGTAAAGAAACATTAAATGATGCTCTTAATTATGCAACTAGTCAAGAAGAAAGATTAGATGTTTATTTAGTTAAGAATGGATTAATCACAGAAGAAGTAGCTTCAAATGTTATTGCAAAATATTTAGGTTTTGAATACACAAACATTGATGTTATTAAGTATAGTGATGAATTAGTAAGTTTACTTACATTAGAGTTCATAGAAAAAAACAAATTTATTGTATTATTATATGATGTAAAAGAATCACGATATACTATTGCACTTGCTGATCCATTTGATGCTGAAAGTATTAGAAAAGTATATGCTTTATTTGGTGTAAATGCAAGAATTATTATTGCACCAATATCAAAAATAAAAAAGATTGCTTCTCGTGTGCATTCTAAATTATCACAAGATGAAGCAATTACAGAATATGATAAAGAAATATCTGTAACTGACAATTATGCTCTAGATGGTAGTTTTGAAGGTGCTGACCTTTATGACTCACCAGCAGTTAAACTAGTTGAATCTACCCTTAAAGGTGCGATTGCAGTTGATGCTAGTGACATTCATATTGAACCATATGAAGATATTGTTAGAATTAGATACCGTATTGATGGTAAATTGTTAGAATCAACATCTTTTAATACAAAAATGTTCCCTGCTGTTTCAACGCGTATTAAGATTTTAGCAGGTTTAGACATTGCTGAAAAAAGATTACCGCAAGATGGTCGTATTTCAATGAATGTTAATAATATTGATTATGACTTCCGTGTTTCAACTTTACCTACAATTAATGGTGAAAAAATTGTAATAAGAATCTTAGACCAAAATGCTTTCGAGTTTAAATTAGAAAATCTTGGTTTTATTGATTCTGAACTACCGACAATTAGAAATTTTATTAAACGACCACATGGAATCATTCTTTTGACTGGGCCTACTGGTTGTGGTAAATCTACTACTCTTTATTCTTTCATCAAAGAGATAAATGATGAGAGTGTTAACATTATTACTGTTGAGGATCCTGTAGAGTATTCTATTGAAGGTGTTAATCAGGTTCAAATTAATCCTAAAGCAAACCTTACGTTTGCTTCAGCATTACGTAGTATCCTACGTCAAGACCCTAACGTTATCATGATTGGGGAAATTCGTGACGAAGAAACTGCCGAAATTGCAATGCGAATGGCTATTACTGGTCACTTAGTCTTGTCAACGCTTCATACTAATGATGCTTGCGGCGCTGTTAATAGACTTGTTGACTTAGGCCTTGAACCTTTCTTTGTTGCAGATGCACTTACTGGTGTCATTTCGCAACGTTTAGTAAGACGTCTTTGCCCAGAATGTAAAAAGAAATATTCTTCTTCACCTGAGGAAACTAAGTTACTTAAACTTAAGAAAGAACGT
>JAZSIL010000054.1:0-3315 GCA_045533785.1 Bacilli bacterium | reverse complement strand
AGATGAAGTCAACAAAAATGTAACATTTATCGAAGTACCAAAAACAATCGGTGAAGAGAGAAATGAGAATGGTTCAAACGAGCCGGAAGAAATTAAGGAAGAGGAACAAGTTACTTTAGATGAATTTATTGGAGATTTTAGTACAGAAATTGGAACACTATTTCATAATATATTAGCACGTTCTAATAGTAAAGATATTAATTTAGATGATTACAAAGATGAAATATTAAAACATTTTACGACATATAAAGATAGATATTTTGCGGAAAAGGTATTACCTCAAGTTTTAAGAGTGATTAAGAAAAATAAAGAATTCCATAGTGTTACGGAACTTGATAATATTTTATTTGAAGAGGAGTTTGAAATTAAATTAGATGAAATATCATCAATAATAGGAAGAATTGATAAATTCTTAATTGATGAAGTTTCAAAAACAATTGCTGTTGTTGATTATAAAACAGGTAGTTTTAAGTTTGATAAGAAAAAAGTTGCTGTAGGACTTGATTTACAGTTACCACTTTATGCGTTTTTATTAAGTAAGAAATATCCTGAATATTTAATTGCTGGTGTATATATTCAAAATGTGTTACTCGAAAAAGATAATATTAAAGATAGTGATGCATATTTGTTAGATGGA
Organism: Bacilli bacterium; assembly: GCA_045533785.1. Classification (GTDB taxonomy): domain Bacteria; phylum Bacillota_I; class Bacilli_A; order ML615J-28; family CAG-313; genus UBA1737. Next base: position 2,678 of record JAZSIL010000054.1, on the reverse strand, counting down.
ATAACAATTAATGATTTAAATTTAATTAAATTAATTGATCCTACACTTGGTACGCTTACAGATGATGAAGGCAAAATTTGTCCTGCATCACAATATATAAAAAGTATTAAAGTTACCGCAAAAAATGCATTACATGCTAAATCACATGTTATGAGTTCTGATGAATTTTCTATGTTGATAGAAACTGCTGAAGAATATATTTATAAAGTTTTAAAAGAAATTAGAGATGTTAATTTTTCTATTGCACCAATTTGTGTAGATGATGGTAATCTTCCTTGTGGATATTGTAAGTTTGGTGATATTTGTAATCATGATTATAATGATGTAAGGCACGTTAGTATAAAAGAAAGGAAGGAATAATTATGGCACTAGAATTAACTAAAGCACAAAAATTAGCTATTGAAGAGTATGGTAAAAACATTATTGTTTCTGCTGGTGCTGGTAGTGGGAAAACTTTTGTTTTAACTGAACGTGTTATTCATTTTATAAAAAATCATGGTTACCATTTAAGTGATTTTTTAATCCTTACATTTACTAATCTTGCTGCTGGTGAGATGAAAGAACGTATTAGAAAGAAATTAAAGGAAAATAATTTAGAAGATGCTGCACTTGTAGATACATCTGATATATGTACTTTTGACTCATATGCTCTTTCACTTGTAAAAAAATATCATTATTTACTTGGTGTACCTGCTAATATTTCAATTGTTGATTCAAACATTATTTCTGTTCGTAAAAGAACTATTATTAATGAATTGTTTGAAGAATTATATAAAACTAAAGATGAAGAGTTTTTAAAACTTATCGACAGATTTTGTTTTAATGATGATGAAGAATTAAGAACACTTACGTTTAAATTTTATAATCATGCGTTAGATGAACTTGATACTAATCATTATTTAGATAACTTTATTGATAATTATTATACTGATGAATTAATTGATGAAGCATTAAATATATATATAAATAAGCTAAAATCATACATTCCACTTATTAAAACAATGGTAGGCTCTTTACCTGATGTACCTCTTAAAAAAGGTGTAAGTGATACATATTATAGTAAAGTATGTGAACTTCTTAATAGTTTTTTTACCGCAAGTTCATATGATGAATTAGTTTCAAGTCTTCCTGAAAAACTTGATTTAAGAGCACCTAATGGGTTAAGTGAATCAGATAAAAAGGCAATTGATGATTTTAAAAAAGAATATGAGAAATTAGTAAAGTATATTAAAAAATTACCAGAATCAAAGTTTGAGTTTAAAGAATATTTTATTGAATTTATTCCATATTCAAAAATTCTTATTAGACTTGTAAAAACTGTTGATGAAAGATTAAAAGCCTATAAAGCTCGTTATCAAATCTTTGAATTTAGTGATATTGCGAAATTAGCTTTAAATTTAGTTAAGAGTAATGCTGAAGTGCAAAATTCGCTTAAAACAAGCCTTAAAATGATAATGATAGATGAATATCAAGATACATCTATTCTTCAAGAAGCTTTTATTAATTTAATTGAAAACAACAATGTTTATATGGTTGGTGATGTTAAACAATCGATATATCGATTTAGAAACGCAAGATGTGATATTTTTATTGATAAATATGATCGTTATAAATTTAAGGGTGAAGGGTTAGCCATTGATTTAAATAAAAACTTTAGATCAAGACGTGAAGTTTTAGATGATATTAACTATATTTTTAAGAACTTAATGACACCTTTATTTGGTGGTGCTTCTTATATTGATGATCATTTAATTGAATGTGGAAATAGTGATTTTGAAGAATTAGGTAAATTAGATGTGTCATCACACTCTGATTTTATTATCCATAATGCTAAAAATAAAGATGCAATAACAGTTGAAGCTAATATTATTGCTCGTGATATTATTGATAAGATTAATAACCACTATCAAGTTCTTGATGGAAAAACTTTAAGAGATGTAAAGTTTTCTGATTTTTGTATTTTAATGGATAGAGGAACTACATTTGAAGATTACTATAAAGTATTTTCTAGTTATCAAATCCCGTTATTTATTGATAATGATGAAAATATTAAAAATACACAAATTGTGAAATTACTTGCAAATATCTTAAAAATAGTTAAGGGAATCTTTAACCATGAATACTATCAAAAAGAATTTAAGAAGGCATTTGTTAGTGTTGCAAGAAGTTTTTTATATAACTATACTGATGAAGAAATTTATCAAATAGTTAAGAATAATACTTATAAAGAAACAGAACTTTTTAAATCAATTAAAGAATCACTATATAATAATTCTTCACTTCCACTTGGTGAAAAAATAGAAAACTTAATGCTTGACTTAAAAATATATAACAGATGTATTAAATCTGGAAATATTATTAAAAATGAAAAATATTTAGATCTATTTATTAATTTGTTTAAAGATATGACCCGCCTTGATTATACACTTGATGATTTCTTAATTTATCTTGAAAATATTGATACATACAATTTAAAGATTACACTTTCTTCAACAGGTTCTAGTGTTGATAGCGTTAAACTAATGAATATTCATAAATCAAAAGGGTTAGAGTTTAAGATTGTATATTTTACAGGATTATACCCAAGTATTAATTTAAATGAATATAAAAATGATTTTGGTGTATCAAATAAATATGGCTTAATCTTTAAACCAATTGATGAAAATAAAGAAAATATT
>JAZSIL010000283.1:0-6259 GCA_045533785.1 Bacilli bacterium | reverse complement strand
TGGGTTACATTTGCAAGTTATTTAAATCTTGTAATTTATTTATTAAATAGATAAAAATAAAATAATAACATTTTTTATAAATATTATTTTAAAATTATATTTTCGAAATATTTGCTAATAATATAATTAGGAGGTATTTATTATGGAAATGACAAATGAATTAAATAAATTTTTATCATATATTCATATGGGAAATAGTGTTTATAGAATCTATTATGGCGAAGCAAAAAAATTTAGCGACACAACCTTAGAAAATCTTATAAAAGAAGTCATGGAAATTTTTAAAACACATGAAGAACAAATTACTAAATTAATTAATTCTTTCGGTGAAACAGCAACTGATAGTTTAACTGCTGCAGGTATTTTTGGTGTTTATAAAGAAAAAATGAAAATTTTTGATTGTCCTTTAGATATTTGTTTATCAGCATTAAAATCAACAAATATGGGGACTATTTCTGCTTTAAAGTTCCTAAATAGTAATAAGAATTTACATGATAATGTTAAAACTGAAATCTATGATGTAATTAATGATTATGGAAAAATAGAAAAAATGTGGATAGAGTATTCGCTTAATAATTTATGTAAGTAATATAGTATTTAATACTGTATTACTTTTTTTCTACATTTAAAATTACTTTACTTTTTTGATAATATGTGATAAAATATAACAAAATGTTTATTATATAAAAGTGAGGTATTTATATGGAAAAATATATAATTTTACCCGATGTAACATGTGATTTATCTTTAGAATTACGTGATTACTTTGGTCTTAAAGATTATTTAATGGGCTATGTTCAAATTAATGGAAATAGTATAAAAACTAGATTAGACTGGGAAATTATTTCTAAAAAAGAGTTTTATAAAACACTAAGTAATAAGAAGAACCAAGTAAGTAGTTCCGCTCCTACACCTGAAGAATATTATCAAACTTTTAAGAAATATGTAGATGATGGATATAAAGTATTAAGCATGTCGATCTCTTCAAAAATAAGTGGTACTTTTAGTATTGCGAGTGTAGCAGCAAATAGAGTGAAAGAAGAAAATCCAAATGCAGTAATTTATTGTTTTGACTCTACTAGAATGTCTGGTTCTTTCGGATTACTAGTATGTTATGCGTTAGAACTTCAAAAAGAAGGTAAATCATATGATGAAGTCATTCAATTTTTAGAGGAAACTAAATCTAAAGTTCATCAAATGGGACCAATTGATGATCTAACTTTTGTTGCTCGTCGTGGCCAAATTTCTAAAGGTAAAGCGATTATGGGAAACTTTGTTGGAATTAAACCAATGGGTGATTCAAATGCTGATGGGTATGTGACAGTACTTGCTAAAGTTAAAGGAATTAAAAAAGCTCTTGATGCAACAGTAGATTATGTTAAATCTTTAGCTGTTAATATGGAAGATCAATATTTATTTATCTTACATAGTGATCGTGATGATTATGCTAACTTATTAAAAGAAAAGTTTGAAACAACATGCAACTTTAAAAAAATATTTATAAGCGATGTATTTAGTGGATGTGGAACAAATATTGGACCAGGAATGATCTGTGCTTATTTCTTAGGTGATCCTGTTACAAGCGATTTACAACTTGAAAAAGAAACTTTAACTAAGGCTATTGAAAAGAATTCATAATAAAGGATATATATATGTTATTAAAAATAGACAATTTAATCTTTATAGATTTGATTGAGAATGGAATAAAAAATTTAGATAAGTATCGTAACATTGTTAACGACTTAAATGTATTCCCAGTACCTGATGGTGATACTGGAACTAACATGGTTATGACATTAAAATATGGTTATGAAGCAATCAAAAATAAAAATGCAAATCTTACTGAAGTAATAAGTAGTTTTGCAACAGGTACTGTTTTTGGGGCTCGTGGTAACTCTGGTGTAATTGTATCACAGTTTTTTAAAGGGATAGCAGAAGGTTTAAAAGATAAAGAAGAAATAAATTGTAAAGCTTTTGCTCTTGCTCTTGGGAGTGGGGTCAACTTTGCATATGCTTCTGTTGCTAAACCTGTTGAAGGAACAATTCTTACTGTATTAAAAGATGCAACAAAAGCTGTGATTGATAAATTACCAATAGATAACTTTGATGAATTATTTGAAATATTTTTAAATGCTTCAAAAGCTTCACTTGAAAAAACTCCTGAATTTTTACCAATTCTAAAAAAAGCTGGAGTTGTAGATTCAGGTGGCGCAGGGATGGTATATTTCTTTGAAGGTATATTAAAATATTTAAAGGGTGAAGAAATAGAAGAAGTAACTGAGTCTTCTAAAGAAGAATATATTGATTTGTCCTTATTTAATAAAGATACTAATTTCGAATATGGTTATTGTATAGAAGGAGTGATCCAACTTACGATTGATTTATCTGATTTTGATTTAAAAGAGTTTAATAAAAAATTAACTAAGATTGGTAAATCAATTGTTACTACACAAGAAAAAGATAAAGTTAAACTTCATGTTCATGCTCATCAAATTGGTGAAATTACTGATTTTTGTCAAGATTATGGTGAGTTTTTAAAAATCAAGATTGAAAATATGACAGTACAAAATATACAAAATAGTAGTACTGAATTAGAAGATAAAAAATTCTTATATAATGAATCAGAAGATATTGTTGATTTTGCAATTGTATCAGTTGCTAATAATTCTTTGATGCAACAAAAACTATTTGAAATTGGTTCTGACGTGGTTATTAATAGTGATATTGCACCATCATCTCAAGACTTTATTGATGCATTTAATCATATTAAAGCAAAGAAAATATTAGTATTTCCTAATAGTTCTAATTCAATTTTAACTTCAATGAAAGCTGGAAGCATGTATAAAAAAGCTAAAGTTACAGTTCTTAATTGTCGTTCTATTGTTGAATGTTACGCTTCACTTTTAATGATTGATTTTGAAGATTCAATTGACAATGCTATTCAAGTTGTTAATGATACCATATCTAAAATTTATCAATTGACTATTTATCAAGCAAATAAAGATTTTAAGTATGGAAAAAAACATGTTAAAGAAAATGAATTCTTTGCGCTTAGTAATCAAAAAATTCTTAATATTGCATCATCACTTGATAATGTAACAATTGATACTGTTAAAGATATTTTAGAAAACAATAATTATAATGTAATCACGTTATATCATGGTAGTAATGTAACAGAAGAATATATTGAATATATTACTGATTTAATTATGAAACTAAACTTAGATGTAGAAGTAGCAAGTGTAAATACTGGTGAATCAGTTTATTGTTTGACTATTACGTTTGAGTAGAAAGAGAATTATATGAAGAAATTTACAAGCAAAAAACAATTAATATTATATGGATGTTCAGGCCTTGGTATTAATATGCTATCATTATTTATGGGCTCTTACCTTTGTAGTGCTTTAATGACTGGTGGATTCGTTGATAATATTGAACAATGGACATATCTTAATAAAGATATTGTAGTATATGGTCTTTGGACTGTGCTTGCTTTTTTTGCAAAAGCATTAGATGGAGTAATTGACTTACCATTTGCATATTTGATTGATAAAATTAAATGTAAATTTGGCCGCCGTAAAATGGGATTATTAATCGGTGTTATACCAACAATAATTACGTTTGTTTTATTCTTAATTCCACTAAATAATTCTGCTACAATTCTAAATACCATTTGGTTTGGTGTAATTCTTTGTTTATTTTATTCATTTTATACTCTTACTATGTTAACTTATTATGCAACATTTAGAGAAGTTTGTGCAACTGAAAAAGATGTAATGTTTTTATCTAATGTAAAATCAATATTTGATGTAGTTTACTTTTCGCTTGGGTTTGCGTTAATTCCTTTATTTATTAGAATGACGCTTAATATTAGAATTATTGCATTGATCTTTTTACCATTATCGCTAACAATGTTAATTCCTTTCTTTATGTTAAAAGAAAATGAAAATAAAAGTGATGAAAATAATGAAGAACAAGTACGTTTAACATTAAAAGAATCATTTAAATGCTCTTTTAAAAATAAAACTTTTATTTATTGGATGTTTACAATTAGTGTTGTTACAATTGGTTTACAGCTATTTTTAGGTGGTATTAATGAAGTCTTCTCATCAACTGGCCTTAATATGACAGTTGTAATGGCATCTAGTTTTGCACCTGTACCACTTACAATTATGGTTTACAATAAGTTTATGAAAAAACGCGGGCTAGGTTTTGCATATCGATATGTTTTATCTGTTTTTGCAATAGGGATGTTGGTGCTTCTATTCTGTTACTTTAACCCATTTAATTTTAGTCCACTTGGACTTCATATAGTAGCAGTTCTTGGTGGGATATTTATATCGTTTTCGATTGGAGCTTTTTTCTCAATTACATATTCTGTTCCATCAAATATCGCAGAGCTTGAATATCAAAGAACTGGTCAAACAGTTTCAGCAATGTATTTTGCAGTTCAAGGAGTTTTTGAAGGAGTGGCAGCAGGTATTGCAACAGGTGTTATTTTAGTATCGTTAAAGAATTTTGATTGTATCTGGTTATTACCAATTATTGCATGCATTACTTGCGTGATTGGCTTTATAATGTCTTATGGATTTGACAAAGATATTTCTTTAATGGGAAAAGAAGTTAAAGAGGTCAAGTAATGATCTATGAAATATTTAGAATATTAGGATTGATTACTGGATATCCTTTTCAATTATTATTCTTTAAAAGAAAAACATATTATGTTGATAAAAAAAATACTCACCTATTTAAAGGTGGTAAATTGATAGTATCTAATCACTTTAGTATGCTTGATTATGTTCTTACATCATTTGTGGTATTCCCTAGAAAACTAAATGTTGTTGCATCAGAAATGCCGTTTAAAAATAAACTATTAAGGTTTGGAATGAAATTCTTTGGTGCTATTGAAGCAAATAGAGAAACTAAAAATATGAGTTTTATTAATAAATGTGCTGATGTCTTAAAAAAAGGACAGTTAGTTCAAATATATCCAGAAGGACAAAATACCCCTGATGGAAAAATTCATGAATTTAAACCAAGTTATACTTTAATTGCGCATAGAGCAAATGTACCTATTGTGCTTATAATTAGTGATGGTAATTATGGAATCTTCAAAAGAACTAGTGTAATTATAAGTGAAGAAATAGATGTTTCTAAGTTTATCGATGTTAATGCAAAAACAACTAAAAAAGAAGAACGTCTTGCATTAAATAACTATATTCATAAAAGAGCATTAGAATTAAGAGAAGAGTTAGAAGTATTAAAAAATAAAAAGAAAGGAAGATAATTATGTTAGATATTATTACACATCCTATATTTATTTGGGTAGTTAGTATTTTACTTGCTTCTGGACTTTTTATGATGGTACTTACTTATTTTGTTGCTTCATATTTTGTTTATACTAAAACGCTAAGTCGTGTATCAAAAGATGTGTGGAGTAGAGATATTCCATCAAGCTTAGAACCACAATCAGTTGAAATGTATAATATTGGCCTTAAGTGGAGCAACGATAATATTAAGTTTAAAAAAGATGTTCATATAGTAAGTGAAGGCCTAAACCTTTATGGTGAGTATTATGACTTTGGGAAAAAAACTTGTGTAGTAATTTTATCAGGTAGAACAGAATGTTTAAAATATGGATATTTCTTTGCAGCACCTTACTATAATAGATGTAATATTTTAGTACTTGATCCAAGAGCACATGGACTTAGCGATGGGAAATATAATACAATTGGTTTTGAAGAAAGCAAAGACATTACTAATTGGGTTAAGTTTATGCATGATGAGTATAACCTTGATTCATTTATCTTTCATGGTATTTGTATTGGTGCAGCTGGTGGTGTATTTGCAGTAACATTAAGAAATTGCCCATATATTAAAGCAATCGTTACTGAAGGAATGTTTCCAAGATTTTATGAATCGATGAAAAATAATCTTATTGAAAAGAAAAAACCAGTATTTATATTTATAGATTTAATTAATATGTGGATGAAACATTATACAAGACATTCAATGAAATTTGGTCCACTAGATGTAATAGATAAGTTAGATGTGCCACTATTAATGCTTCATAGTAAGAAGGATTTATATTCGCGTCCAGAATTCGCAGAAGAACTATATGAAAAAGCAGGTTCTTCTATAAAAGAATTAGTTTGGTTTGATACTGGTAAACATTCAATGGTTAGAATAAATAATATGGAAAAATATGATAAATCTATTAATAACTTTTTAGATAAAATAGATATATAAAAATGAGTTT
>JAZSIL010000154.1:0-2104 GCA_045533785.1 Bacilli bacterium | reverse complement strand
AGAAAAGGAGTAAAATATGTATAAGTTTAATAAGAAGTTTTTAATTGTGTTTTTATTGTTAACTGTAGTATTTATGTTACCTTCATGTAAAAAAAATAATAAAGATAAAACAATATATTCTATTGAATATGTTGTTAATGGTGGCTTCTTAACAAATCAACCATTAAGTTATGATGGTTCTGTAGATGTATTATTAACTGTGCCAATTAAAGATGGTTATGAATTTAGAGGCTGGTATGACAATGATTTATTTGTTGGAAACCCTATCTCTGTAATTAATAAAGGCGAGCAAGGTAATAAGACTTTCTATGCTAAATGGGGATTAGTAATTAAAAATGAAAAATATGCTATTTCATTTGTTACTAATGGTGGTATATTAAGTGATCAACCAATAAATTATACTAAAGATGAAGCAGTTAATTTACCGATTCCGACAAAAGAAGAATATATATTTGATGGATGGTATGAAACAAAAGAACTTATTGGAAATAAAGTAGAAAGAATAGAAAAAGGAACAACCGGAAATAAAGTATTCTATGCTAAGTGGGTTAAAAATCCTATTTTAAAAGAATATCAAATTACTTTTGTTTTAGCTGGTGGAACTATTTTAGAACAACCTATTAGTTATACTGAAGGACAAGAAGTTATTTTACCAACTGCGACTAAAGATGGTTATATATTTGATGGATGGTATGAAACAAAAGAACTTACTGGAAATAAAGTAGAAAGAATAGAAAAAGGAACAACTGGAAATAAAGTATTCTTTGCTAAATGGAGTAAGCTTCCTGAAGTATATTTAATTACTTTTATAACAAATGGTGGTATTTTATCAGAACAACCTATTAATTATGATGAAACAATGGAAGTTATATTACCTATTCCAACTAAAGATGGTTATATGTTTGATGGATGGTATGAAAATCAAAATTGTTATGGAGCTAAAATAGAAAAAATTGAAAAGGGTTCTACTGGCCATAAAGTATTTTATGCTAAATGGAAAGAAGAAACTTATGCTATTACTTTTGTAACAAATGGAGGAATATTATATAATCAACCTATTCAATATAATAAATTCCAAGAAGTAATCTTACCAATTCCTACAAAAGAAGGTTTTATTTTTAGTGGTTGGTATGAAACATATAATTATAATGGAAATGAAATAGAAAAAATTGAAAAAGGTTCAAGCGGTGATAAAGTATTCTATGCCAAATGGATATATTTATACAATATTTCATATGTGTTAAATGGTGGTACCCTAATTGGAGGACCTGTTAGTTATGATGGAAAATTAAGTGTTACTCTACCTACTCCAACAAGAGATGGTTATGCATTTGATGGATGGTATGAAAATGCTCAATTTAGTGGTTCTGCAGTTGTTGCTATTGCAAAAGGTTCTACTGGTGACAAGACTTTCTATGCTAAGTGGATAGAAAAAAATAGTGGTTTAGTACCAGTAAAGTTAAATAGATTAGGTTTTGACGGACAGGGAATGAGTTATGTTATTAAAGCAGGACCTATTAGGGATTTTGACCCTTATGCTGTTGATTACACTGGTACTAGTAAAGCTTTAAAACAAGCTCATCAAGCTGATGTTGAAGATGCTTACAATATTAGAATTGAATATTCTGAATGGGATAATGATGCTCAATGGGGTCCTGCTCGTGTTCACTATATTAAAACAAGTTTCATTGACAAATCATTTGAAAAGAAAAATGTTTATGCTGTAAACATTCAATCTCAATGGATTCCAACATTAGTAAAAGCTGCTTGTTTAGCTGAATTATATAACTATGATTTAGAAAAAGGCATCTTTGCTGATTTTGATTATGAACAAGATCCTACAATTAATGAAGCATCTGCTGTACGTGCAAGAGTTTATGGTTATCAATTAGGTTCTGCTCGTCCTGACTATTTCTTATATTATAATGCTACTAAGATTGCTTCTATCGGTATGCCTGACCCAGCTGAAATGTGGTTCAAAGGTGAATGGACTTGGTCTAACTTTGATCAATGGGTAAAAGATGCTCAAGTACAACTTGGTTCTGGCGAATTTGCTATTGACTGTGGTTATGCTGAATTCATTATCGGTGCTGCTCCTGCTCAA
>JAZSIL010000197.1:0-2052 GCA_045533785.1 Bacilli bacterium | reverse complement strand
ATAATAACTTGATGTATCACTAAAATAATCGATATTATAAATATCAGTTATTTCTTCATCGGTTACAAAAATATTAAATTTTGGATAGAAATCATTATTTGTAGATATATAATTAATAAGTTTTGATACGTTTTGAGTTGTAATAAATTTCTTTTGTAAAACCAATGTTTCGATATGGGAAAAATTTAGTTTAACAAATACACTATCGTAAAGTTTAAATAAAGCTTTTTCAATGGTTTTTCCAGTGGATGTAATAACAGTGGCTGGTTTAGAATTAGAAGAAGTATTATAATCATTTTTACTCATCGTGTAATTGTTGATTACATAAGCGTAAATTAGGTATTGGTCGTTTTTATAATCAATTCCAACACTAGATACATTTACCATGTGTGCTATAACAACAGAATCATTATTATGATATGGAAGACACAAAAAAGAGATTAGTAATAATAGAATTAATAAAAATTTTTTCATAATTAATCCTTTCTTGGAATAAGCCAACCCATAAATTTTTTAAACTTAAATGGTATGATTGGCTCTAAATAATATCTATTGAAAATTTTTATGTTAGCAAGATAACTTATAACAATTAAACCGCTAGTTAAAAAACCAATTAGTCCTAAAACATAAGACATAATTAGAATAAATACTCTAAAAATTGAAAACGATGTGATTAAATAAGAATTGTTAGTTACTGCAAAACTTGAAACATAGGATAATGAAGCGATAATAATTGCAGAACTTCCTATTAAACCTGCATCTAGGGCATTTTGACCTATAAAAAGTCCACCAAATATAATAATAATATTTTGAACAAATGATAAAGGACTGCGTGATGCAAGTTGACGATAAAATTCGAATAAAATTAAAACAATAATTATTTCAATAATTAGTGGAAATGTAGTTCCTCTTTCAGATATTTGAAAATTAGTGATAAATGGCATTGACAATGACTCTGGATGATGAGATGTTAACAATACAAATAATCCAAGTAGAAATATTGATAGAAATAGAAAAATTAATACAAAAATACGATTAAAAAAAGTTGAATAAACGAACCCATTGGTTTCATTACTATTTTCAGTTAGTTCAAATAAAGAACTTGGTATTATTATTGCGATAGGTGAATTATCCATTAAAATAACAATTTTATCTTTTAATAATGAATTTACGCATGTTTCAGGATTACCAGTAAATGTAAAACTTGGCACAAGTGTTTCTTTTGCTAATAGATTATTTAGATCAAGCACTGATACAATATTACGATTTTTATGTAGTTTTAATTTGTCCATAACATCTTTTGCTAGATGTTTATTTTTCTTTAAATAAACGATATTGATTTCACATTCTGTTTTATCACCTAAAAATAGTTCTTCAAAAATTAAATTATTTGATTTTATTCTTTTTCTAATTAAAATTCTATTATCAGCTATTATTTCATTAAAACCATCTCTAGAACCAAATAAATTTGACGGATCACATAAACTATCAGTTAATCCTCGCTTAGGTGGAAAGTTTAAATATGCAGCATAACTTTCATTACCAATTATTATTAAAACTGTCCCATTTGCAAGAAGTCTGTTATAGTCATCAAATGTAAGAAGTGGAAGTTTTTTAAATAATCCAGAATATAGAGTATCAAAATCTTTTTCCATTATTTTAGGCAAAAAATCTCGTATCCATAGTTCAGAAAGTATTCCATTTTTTAAATACAAAAATTCTATATCATTAATTTTATCGTATACTAAATCAACTCTATTTTTTTGCTGATTGATAAATTCGCTTAACAATTCTTACACCTCCTAATGTTGTTATAAATAATATACTTATACAAGTAATGATTGCCAGCAAGTTAAAAAGAAAAGTAGTTTCATTGATTACTTGATTTACAATTGTATTGCCAGCTAAAAACAAAATTAAATAAATAAAAAAATAATTTTTAATACTCTTTTTTAATAAGAAGAATATCCTTAAATAATCACCAAAGATAAGTATTTTAAATACAAAAACAATAAATACGATGACTAAATATAATAAATCGAAATAAACATT
>JAZSIL010000203.1:0-2597 GCA_045533785.1 Bacilli bacterium | reverse complement strand
ATTTTTCTTACTTTTTTGCAAATTATAAAATTATATTTAAACAAATACAAAGTAAATAGACAATTTCATACAATTTAGTTTTTTAAATTTTTCCTACAAAACATAAAAAATAAAGCAGAAAAATCTGCTTTATTTTTTTCTAACTGTAGTAAGTTCTAAGAATCCAGGTAGTGATTCACACCATTGACAGAAGATTTTCCATTCTTCTAATTTGTGAGTTCTTCTTTGATAATACATTGTTTTAAGTTGTTGATAATTAGTTGTCATTGTAGCACCAAGACAGAAGCCACAAGGAAGTGTTGCAACAAGTACTCTCCATTTTGCTTTTTTAGATTCATCAAATTCAGGAAGTGCATTATATTCATCAACTAGTTCTTCTAAAACTTTAATAACCCTGTCATCAGTTTCATCAACACATTGTGTTCTAATATCAAATTTAAGTAAACAATGCATTGTTGATTGACTAGAAATAAAGTCAAACCAATGATAACGTTGTGCTTGTTTCCACCAATAAAGTGGTGCAGTTACATCAAGTTGAACTAAAATTCCTTTTAAGAAATTATCATGTCCTGCACCTTGTTTTGTTGTTCCAAGTCTTACAGCACGAGCAAGGTCTTTTTCATCAATATCAGATGTTTCAATTACAGTACGCATTGGATTACCTGATGCTTTAATCGCTCTTTCATAACCGTAAACTTGTGTATTTTCTATTTTAAATTTCATTATTTTAACCCTCTTCTATTATTATAACAAACTAATAAATTTTTTAACATTGCACATCTTGTTAAAAGTCCAACCCCTCCAGGAACTGGAGTTTGTAAACTAACGTCTAAATCTGGTGCACAATCACCATAAAGTTTTCCATCAACTCTATTAATTCCAACATCTACAATAACCGCTGTTTGTTTTAAAGGTTGATTAGATAAGAAGTGTTTCTTTCCAACTGCAACAATTACTATATCGGCATGAGCTAAATAAAAGTCCATATCTTCTTTTTTAGTTCTTGAATGTAATACAGTTACATTACAATTAAGTCCTAGTAACAATTTTGCAACAGGTTTACCAACTATATTACTTCTTCCAATTACAACAGCATTTTTACCTTCAAAGCATACATTTTCATACTTTAAATAATCAATAATTCCTTTAGGTGTACAAGGAATACATTTTGACATTGGGTGAAATCCATCAACATCTTTAATAGGCATTACAGCTTCTTTAACTTTATCTTCATTAATATGTTTAGGAAGTGGCATTTGAACTAAAATACCATCAACATCATCATTATTGTTATATTCATTAATCACTTTAAGTAATTCTTCTTCAGTAATATCAAGGGGTAATGTAAGATGTGTAAATTTAGCCCCAATTAAAGATAAATCTTTAATTTTTCCCTTAACATACGCATTAGATGCTTCGTCATTATTTACTTGAATAATCAATAAATGCGGTTTTTCATTTAATTCATTTATTATAGTATTTAATTCATGCTTTCTAAATTTAACATATTCCTTAATTTCCATATAAAAATAATCTCCTATTGATACTCTTTTAATACTTCAATTAATAATCTTGGATCATCAGTCATTATAGCATCACAACCTTTTTTAATTAATCTTCTCATGTCAGTTGCATCATTAATTGTCCAGTATTGAACCGCAATACCACGTCTGTGTGCTCTATTAATAATTGTTCTTCCTGTTAAATTAATTCCATATTCTTCCATTGGAAGTTGTAAACAAGAAAAATCATTATTATAAAATAAGTTAACTCTTAAATATTGTGTTCCTATAAATGCTGCAGCACTTTCCATTGAAGCTCCACGATGAAGTGAAGGATAGTTTTCTTTAAAATAATCTTCCACTTCTTTATTAAAGCTACTTGCTACAACTCTATCTTTATAATTTGGATAAAAGTCTAATGTTTTATAGAAAATTTCAGCAGCTTTTTCTCCACGTTCTCCTTTATCTTTTATTTCAATAATAAACAATAAATCTGGGTAGTAATCATGAAGTTCACTAAACAATTCATCTAGTCCAACAATACTTAAACCATTTTTTATTAAAGTGTTAACTCTATCTTTTTCATCGAAACCAACAATATCACGATATAAATAAATACCATCTTTTTTGAAATTATATCCGTAATTAAATTGTCTTAATTCTTCGCTAGTATGATCTTTAATATAATATTTTTCAGTTGATCCTGTAATTTCTTCTACATCAGTAGTTCTATTTATTGAACTATCATGATTAATGACTAAAATATTATCTTTTGTTAAATGCAAATCAAACTCAAGAATATCAACACCTAAATCATATGTAGACCATCTAAATGCCTTCATCGTATTTTCTGGATAGTCAACTCCTCCACCGCGATGAGCACTAACCATTGGTAGCCCATCTGTAATAAAAGGATTATTTGCAGTAACCTTTTTTGGCGGTATAATATTAATAGTTAATAAAAAAATAATTACAAATGTAACTATTCCAATAAAAATTTTAAATCTCTTTTTCATTTTTTTCACCTACTTAATATGCTAATTATTATACCATATTACCTTAAAAAAATCATAAAATATGTAAAAAAAATACTAA
>JAZSIL010000114.1:0-4208 GCA_045533785.1 Bacilli bacterium | reverse complement strand
TTAGCCAAGATACTTAAATAATAATCCAAGTTAGTATTATCTTCAATTTCTTCCTCAACTAATTCTAAAATATATTTCCAAATTTTAGTAATCATTTTATTTTTCAAAAGAAAATCGTAAAAAGACTTATAACTAATCATTATTAATTCCTCCTACTTTATATTTAACAATTTCATTAAATGAATCTTCTAAATCTTGCCAAGAAGCCCATGTTTGAGCATAAACACCATTACTTGTATCTTTGTTACAACCTCTTAAAAATACATAATAAACTCCACCAAAATGTTCTTCAAAAATATTTTGATATGATTTTTCTGGCATAGATAGTTTTAACCATTTAATTAAACAATACGAATATAATACTCTTTGAATAGAATAACATTCATCAACATGCTTTTTAAGACTATCTACTGTAGCATAGCTTACAAACTCATCATTTAAACGGTCTGATTTCCAGTCAAGAATTGAATAATAGTCACCATTTTTAAAGATTAAATCAACGAAACCATTACAATAATTTTTTAATTTTACCATTTCTAAATTAAAGTTAAATTCAACTTCATCAAGTTTATTATTAAATGAGATATCTTTTAATTTAATAAATTCATCTAGAGATTTATTTCCATGAATAACAGGGATAGATGAATTTAAAACATTTTCCACCATCAAAGTTGTTACATTTAACCACTCATCTTTAATTCTAATACCTTGTTTTTCGAAACATCTTGTAATTTTCTTATCAAGATCAATATTATAGTTTTCAAAATCTAATCCTTCAAATGTTTCATGTAGGGCAGTTCCTAGTTTTGCTCCTCTTGGATAATCAATTGGTATATCAAGTGGATCAAGTGTTTCATTATAACGACCAATAATTGGAAGTGCTAATTTATCAAACATTGAAAGACCTGTTTCAACAGTTCCTTCTTTATCTTCTTCATCTTCAAGAACTTCAATTACTTCAGTTGTACCATGTGATAATGAAGAATATGAATGTTTATAGATTTTTTTACTGTTACTTGAATTAACAAGTTGTTTTAGAATCACATTTTGATCATCTTTACTCGCTTGTACTTTGGCATTACTAGATTTTTCTTTTTCCTTGCTATTTTCTAAAAGAATTATGCTAACTTCTTTTCTTAAATCATCATATTTTTTATAAGAGTTATAAATAGGCAAGTAACAATCTTTATAATTTTCTATAAAAGATTGAATAGCTTTTTTTAGAAATGATATTCCCCAGGAAGCATAATTAGGAAGTAGCAATAAAAATTGAGCTCTAGTATATGCTACATAAAATAATCGCTTTATTTCTTCAATTTGTTCATCTAAGAATTCTCCTGAACTTTCAAATGAAAGAATTTTTTGATCTTTTCCATTTTCAGCTTTTACATAAGTTTCATAGACTCTATCTAAATTAGCTCTACTTTTTATCCCACCTACCCCAATTACAATTGGAAATTGTAAGCCTTTTGATGCGTGAATCGTCATTAGTTGTACACAATCAAAGTTAGTACTTTTTTCAATAATAGTTCCGTTTAAATCATCACCATCTAAAGATCCATCATTAGATAAATAGGTAAGTTTTCTAATCAATTCTTCAATTGACTTTCCTCTTGATAAAAACTCAATACAATAATCAGCAATTTGTTTGTAGATTGCAAGAGACTGAATTTCTTTTAATGAATTTAGTCTATCTTTTAGTTTAGATGTTTCTAGAATATCATCAAATAAAACTTTCCAATTTCTTTTTCCAGCAAGAAGTTTCCATTTATAAATTGAACTCATCTCTTCAGTATCATCTTTATTAACATATTCGCTATTAATTTGCTTTAATGTTAATCCAAAGAAATTAGTAAATAAAGCTTTCTTAAATACATTACGATTTCTACCAGTAAAATCAGGACTGATAATTGCACTTAATAATATGATCCAATGAGTACATTCTTTACCTTTAAATAATTTTTGGTCTTTATATTTAAGATACGGTATTCCTGCATTTTTAAGTGCCTTTTCAATTGGTAAGAGTTCATTCTTCGTTCTTGCTAGTACAGCAAAATCTTTAAATGAAACATTACGAAAATCATTTTCTTTTCTTTCTTTGACTCTTAGTCTTGTTTCACCTATTTCATTTTTAGTACAACAGTCAATTATTTGTTGAACTGCAATCATTGCAAACTCTTGTGCATTTAATCCTTCTTCATTTTTACTTTCTGCAATCCAGAATGCTTTTGGTGATTTACCATCAAATAAAACATCAAGATATTCTTTATCTTTGCCTTTCCTTAACGAATCACAGTCTTCAAATGTAGTTCCCTTGAATTCAAAATACTTAAACAACTTATTACAGCTTTGTACCATTTCTTCAGTAGAACGATAATTTTTATTTAATCTACATATATCACCATTAATATCAATAATATTTCTAACTGCTTTATGATAAACTTTTACATCAGCACCTTGGAATGAATAAATTGATTGTTTAGGATCACCTACAACGATAATTTTATGATTTTCATCTTCCATAAAGATACTCTTGAATATATCAAATTGTCTTTGATTAGTATCTTGGAATTCATCGATAATTGCGTAAGTATATTTTTCTTTTAATTTGTTTTTTAATAAATCATCTCTAACAATTGCTTCTCTAACATATCTAATCATATCATCAAATGTTTGACTTTTATTTAGTTCTTTTTCAATTTGCCACTTTTTATAAAAATCTTTCAAATATTTTACACCAATAATCTTATATCCTTTTACATTTTTCTTTATATTCTTTATTTTTTTGAAATATAAATATGTCTCGTGAACATCATCAGGTGCTTTTAGACGATTTTCATTAAATGTATTTCCATTAAAATTCAAAATATTATAATAGTCTTCTTCAATTAAAGTTGCTAATTTATTCGCATAAACATTAGTAGTACAATTTTTTAAACAATCAAAATGTTTTTTAAGGTTACTATTTTTATTTAGTAAACCATCAAGGTCAGTTTCCATAACAAATGCTTCAATTATATCATGAATATCAACATATTCTTGATATTCATGTAATGAAATAATACTTGAATCCTCGTTATATTCTTTATTTAAATAATATTTTTTTATTCCTTGAACGAAAATATTTTTTAACTCTTCAAAGTTAAAAGTTTTAAAAAATTTATACATACAAAAAATATTGTTTGCTATTTCCCCATCTCTAATATATCTATTTACAAATGCGTTAAGATCATCATCATTAATAACATCTAACTTAAGTGGTAGTTTTGCAGAGATACCAAATTCTTTAATTGTATTTTGACAAAATGAATGGATTGTATATATTGGAGCATTATCTACATCAGCATTTTTAATTTCTTTTCTAATACGGTCCTTTAATTCGCCAGCAGCTTTTTCAGTAAATGTAACTATTAGTATCTGATTTAAAGAGATATTTTCTTCAACTAATTTTTTAACTATTTCAACAATATTATATGTTTTCCCAGTTCCAGCTGAAGCTTCTAGGCAATAGTTTTTATTTTGATTAAATTGTGCAAGATCAAAAAGTTTAGTTTCCATTATTGTCACCTTCTTTTTTAGTTGGTTCTAAGAATTTTATTAATTCAATATGTTCAGCACGTTTTTTAGGATAGATAATATCAAAACTATCTATTGTATATCCTAAATCCATATCATAGTCAAATAACTTCTTTTGAGCAAAATATTCCCATGGACTATGATCATTATTTAATTCATTAATAACGCTGTTAAAAGTACGTTTTTCCTTATCATAGAATTTATCAACTGGTAAATAGACATTTTCATCATAATTTATTTTAGCAAGACATATCTTTTTTAATAATTCTAAAGCTTCACTTGATGTCACATTAAAAGTTTTTATCGTCTTTCGGTCTAATATTATTTCATACTTAATATCATCATTTAGTTTCATAACATCAACTAACGCAAAAATATATGAATATAAATAATCACTAATTTTCTCGTTATCTTTAAGCTCTTTTATTTGAAAATATATTCTTGTCTTACCTTGAACACTTACACAAAATTCATTACTACATGTTAATATAATATCATTATTATCATTTTTTAAAATAGTATCTTCTAATTTGTAAACTTCGAAGTTTTCTCCAACACTATTATATATATGATTAATAAATACTACACATAAGTCAAATACTTTTTTAAAAGCAGCATCATTTAATTCATCA
>JAZSIL010000036.1:0-11648 GCA_045533785.1 Bacilli bacterium | reverse complement strand
ATAGTTTTTTGGGATGCTAATAGTTATTGAAATTGAATCATCTAAATTATCTTTAAATTCACATTTTATTAGATAATTATTATCAATCATATTTTCTTTACTATTTGATACTAATAAGCCATACTCTAAAACTTCGCTATCTATATTACTTTTAATTGTATAAGTTATCGTATTATTTATTGTATTTGGAGTAATATAAGTAACTTCAATATATGGATTTGTTTTTGCGGATAACGGTAAGTTAAATAGTAATATAAACGTAAGTAAACTAAGCGAGAAAATAATTTTTTTTAATTTATTATTCTTCGAAGAAAACATTGTTATCACTTCCCCATGGATATTCAATTACAACACTAGAATGTAATAGATTAATTTGATTTTCAAATAAACATATCTCTAAAATCGGTTTTTCATAGTCTTTATTCATTTTGTCCCTCCCTTATATTTTCATTATATATTATATACATTTATTTTTAAAAAAATGTCACAAAAACAAAAAAGGTTTGAAAGAATTCTTTCAAACATATTTTAATTCACTATATATATTTAGTACGTTGAATAAATTATTCAACAAATTCGATTAATGCCATTTCTGTAGCATCACCACGACGTGGGCCAAGTTTTAATACTCTTGTATAACCACCGTTACGGTTAGCAAATTTTGGAGCAATTTCATCGAATAATTTTTGAAGTGCGTATTTACCTTCTTCATCTGTTTCAAAACGAATTAATTCAGCAGCTTGTCTACGGCTAGCAAGAGTGTTTTTCTTACCTAAAGTAACCATCTTATCTGCTAATCTTTTTAATTCTTTTGCTTTAGCTAAAGTAGTTTCAATACGACCATTTAAAATTAAATCTGTGATTAAGTCACGTAATAATGCTTTTCTTTGGAAGCTTTTACGACTTAAAGTACGATAGCCTAGTGCCATATTATTTCTCCTTTATTAAATTTCATCGTCAGATGATTCATCTTCATCATCTTCGAAATCATCATCAAATAGTGATGTACTATTTTTTAAGTCTAAACCAATTTCACGAAGTTTTTGAACTACTTCTTTTAATGATTTACGACCTAAGTTTCTAACTTTCATCATTTCTTCTTCTGTCTTTTGTGTTAATTCACCAACTGTGTTGATGTTTGCACGTTTAAGACAATTGTATGAACGAACTGAAAGATTTAAATCTTCAATCTTCCAATCAAGTTTTGTATTAGTTGATTTTTCTTCTTGTTGAACCATGTATTCTTTTTCTTGAATTAATGTATTTAGATTAGAAATTACAAGGAAATGTTCATATAAGAACTTAGCAGCAAGTGCAACTGCATTTGTTGCAAGTACTGAACCATCTGTCCATACTTCTAAAATTAATTGATCGCAATCAAAATTATCTAAATAACGAGTTTTAGAAACTTCATATTTACAACGTTCAACTGGTGTGAAGATTGAATCAATTGGTAAGAAACCATTGATACGACTATGAACATCTTTACAGAATACTTTATTTTCATTAGCGCTTACATATCCAACACCATTTCTAACAAGAAGAACCATATTTAAGTTTCCACCTGCAGATAGTGTACAAATTGGTTGATCACCATTAACAACTTTAATATCTTCTGTTGAAGTTAAGTCAATCATAGATGCAGTAATAACTTTGCTGTAAACTAATTCTTCTTCTTTTGCGCCAGCTTTAAGTTGAGCTTCAATTGAAGGAAGATTAGTTGAAAGTCTTACTTCATAAGTTTTATCTTGGTCACCAAAATCTCCGCTTTCATTTTTTTCAGCATTGATTGTAAAAATAATATTTTTGATATTTAAAATTATTTCAGTTACATCTTCTCTAATACCATCAACTGCACAGAATTCATGGCTTACACCATCAATTTGAATTGCAACAGCAGCAGCACCAGGTAAGCTTGATAATAACACCCTTCTTAAAGAGTTACCAAGTGTCATACCATATCCACGTTCAAGTGGTGTAACTTTTAATTTACAATAATAATTATCAACAATACCATCTTCAAGTGGTACTAATTCAAGGGTTGGTTTAATAAATTCAATTCTTTTCATTCAATTTCCCTCCTTTAAAAAATGAACTACTAAATATTAATATATACAATATTAAATATTCTAATTAATCGTAGATATTATCCACGAGGTCTCTTTGGAGGACGACATCCATTATGAGGAATTGGAGTTACGTCTTGGATTGAGATGATTTGTAAGTGTGCTACTTGTAAACTTCTGATTGCTGATTCACGACCAGGACCTGGACCTTTTACAACAACTTCAACTTTTTGCATACCATTATCAACAGCAGCTTTTGCAGCAGCTTCAGCAGCCATTTGAGCAGCAAATGGTGTAGATTTTTTAGAACCTTTGAAACCTACTGCACCAGCACTTGACCAAGAAACTACATTTCCTTGAGGGTCTGTAATTGTTACAATTGTATTATTATATGTTGAATGAATATGTGCAACACCTAATGGAATATTCTTCTTATTTCTACGTTTACGTACAACTTTTGCCATTATTTGTTACCTCCTATTTCTTCTTGTTAGCTACAGTCTTAGCAGGACCTTTACGAGTACGAGCATTAGTTCTAGTTCTTTGACCACGAACTGGTAACCCTTTACGATGACGAAGTCCTCTATAGCTTCCAATTTCCATTAATCTCTTAATATCCATTGCTACATCACGACGAAGATCCCCTTCTGTCTTATAGTTAGCAACGATTTGACGAATTGTTGTTAATTCGCTTTCTGTTAAATTTTTTACTCTTTTTAGTGGATCGATTCCAGCTTCAGCTAAAATTTTAGCAGCTGTTGGTCTACCGATACCATAAATATATGTTAACGAAATTCCAATATTTTTTTCATTTGGAATATCTACACCTGCAATACGTGCCATATTTTATTAGCCTCCTCTTAACCTTGTCTTTGTTTGTGTTTAGGGTAAGCAGAGCAAATTACCATAACACGACCATGTCTTCTAATTACTTTACATTTATCACAAATAGGTTTTACTGATGGTCTAACCTTCATGTGTGTTACCTCCTAAATTTTACAAGTTATACTTGCATGCTTTGCATTTATTATTTTATTTATTTATTACTTAAATCTATAAGTAATACGTCCACGTGTTAAATCGTATGGCGATATTTCAACAGTCACTTTATCACCTGGTAAAATGCGGATCGTATGCATACGTATTTTACCAGAAACGTGGGCTGTAATAATTTGTCCATTGGCAGTAAGTTTTACTTTAAAAACTGTGTTTGGTAAAACTTCTACGACTGTTCCTTCCATTTCGAAAACATCATTTTTCGACATTTAATTGTTCTCCTTTGTGTCTTTAGTTAAAATTTCATAACCTTCTTCTGTAATCACAATCGTTTCTTCATAGTGAGCAGAAGGTAATTTATCGATAGTTATAACTGTCCAATTATCTGCGAGTACTTTTATATTTTTCTTTCCCATAGTTATCATTGGTTCTATTGCAAGTGTCATACCAGGTTTTAAAATTGGTCCTTTACCTGCTTCACCAAAATTTGGGATCATAGGATCTTCGTGTAAGGCAAGCCCAACACCATGTCCAGTATATTCTTCGACAACATCATAGCCAAATGACTTGGCATAAGTTTCAATTGCATGTGATATATCAGATAGTCTATTTCCAGGTTTTGCAAATTTTAACCCTTCAAATAGTGATTGTTTTGTAACTTCAATAAGTTTTAACTTTTCACAAGATACATTTCCAACAGGAATTGTTCTTGCGGCATCTCCGTGATACCCTTTATATTGAGCACCAATATCAATGGAAATAATATCACCATCTTTTAGTTTAATATTACGTTTTGGAATTCCGTGAATTACCACTTCATTAATAGAAGCACATATTGAATTTGGAAAACCATTATAGTTTAGGAATGATGGAATAGCACCATGACTTGTAATTACATCATATGCAATTTTATCAAGTTCATAAGTTGATACTCCAGGTTTAATTGCATTTCTTACTGCAATATGAGCAAGTTCTACAATTCTTCCTGCTTCTTTCATAATGGCAATCTCACGTTTACTTTTTAATGTGAGCATTTATCCTCCACAGCTTTAACAATATCTTTAACCGCATCTTCAATTGATTGATTTGAATTAATATTTAATAATTTGTTTAAAGCATCATAATATTGAACTAAAGGTTTTGTTTGTTCATTATAAACTGCTAAACGAACTTTTACAGTTTCTTCATTATCATCGGCTCTTGTATAAAGCGGGCTATTACATAAATCACAAATACCTTCTTTTTTAGGTGGCATTGTAATTGTATTATAACCAGCACCACATTTAGAACATAATCTTCTATTTACAATTCTTTTAATAATTTCTTCATCTGTAACATTTAAGTTTATTACGGCGTCTAAATTGATATTTAACTCTTTTAAAATTTCTGTAAAAGCTTTTGCTTGAGCGATGTTTCTTGGATATCCATCAAGTAAAAATCCATTTTTGCAATCACTTTCGCTTAGTCTTTGTTTAACAAGTTCATTTGTAATTTCATCAGGAACAAAGTTTCCTTTATCAATTAAGCTTTGTGCTAATTTTCCAAGTTCTGTTCCATCTTTAATGGCTTTACGAAACATTTCTCCGGTAGAGATATGTGGGACAGCAAAAATGTCTTTAAGCATTTTTGCATATGTCCCTTTTCCAGAGCCTGGAGCACCCATAATAATTAGATGCATAATCTCACCTTCTTTTTCTTACATAAAACCGTGGTATTCTTGTGATTGAGAAGCTGTTTTAATTTGTTTGTAAGTCTCAACCGCAACACCAACTACGATCATTAATGATGTACCACCGATTTGAACTGACGCTGGTAAATCAGTAAAGATTAAACCTACTATCATTGGAAGTGCAGCAAGTACTGTTAAGTATGTAGCACCTAGTAGAGTAATCTTAAATAATACTTTTGAAATATATTGAGCAGTAGCTTCACCAGGTTTTACACCAGGAATATAAGCATTTTGCTTTTTCAAATTTTCCGCAATCTTGTCAGGGTTAATTTGCATAAATGAGTAGAAGAAACTAAATACAAAGATTAAGATTACGTAGATAGCAAAACCGATTGGTTTTTGATAACTAAATACGATTGTCCACCACTCAGAAATTGTCTTTCCACTTTGTTCAATAAAGTTAATTATTGTTGTAGGGAATGATAATAATGTTGACGCAAAGATTACTGGAATAACAGATGCACTATTTAATTTTAATGGAATATTAGAATCTTGTGCACCTAATAATTTTGCTTGAGCAGGACGGTTTGCATATTGGATAGGAATCTTTCTTTGTAATCCTTCCATAAATACAACACCGATAATAATTGCTATAAATAATAATAACACTAAAATAAAGAATACAATATTTTTCCATGTTAGGATACCATCTACAGCAAATTTAGAAGTTGCTGGATTTAAGAAGTAAGTTTTTAATGAACCAATCATTGTTTCAAAACTTGCAATAATACCAACAACAATCATCATTGAAGCACCGTTACCGACACCATGTACTGTAATTTGGTCAGCTAACCAAAGAATGAATGCTGTACCAGCAGTTACGATTAACGCCATATAAACATATGTGAATAATGTAAATTCTGTATTAGGTACATATTCGAAGAAGTTATAACCATATGATACTTGGTAACCTACGATTAATGCAAGACCTTCAATAAATGCAAGTAATAATGCAATATATCTTGTCCATCTGTTTAGTTTTTCTTTACCAGATTCACCTTCTTCAGCCCATTCCTTAAATTGAGGAACAATATCCATTTGAAGAAGTTGAATAATGATAGATGCATTAATGTATGGACTAATACCAAGAGCAACAATTGAGAAACTTTGTAATGCTCCACCTGAGAAAATATCTAAGAAACCAAAGATAGATTCATCAGATGAAGATAAGTTATATTCTACAAACGGTAATTGGATATGAACACCAATTCTCCAAATTAATATAGCTAAAGCTGTAAAAAGAATTCCAAGAATTAATTTTTTATGCTTTGAGAAGAAAGCCTTCATCTTAAAGTACCTCTACAGTTCCACCAGCTTTGCTGATTTTTTCAACAGCAGACTTAGAGAATTTAACTGCTTTAACTGTTAATGCTTTGTCAAGTTCTCCGTTTCCTAAGATTTTAACTCCTTCATATTCTTTTTTAACTAAGCCAACTTTCTTTAATGCTTCAAGATCAACAACTGATCCTGCTTCAAATAAAGCGTTAATATCACCTAAATTAACGATTGCATATTCGTGAGCATGAATATTAGTGAAACCTCTTTTAGGAAGACGTTTGAATAATGGAGTTTGTCCACCTTCGTAACCTGGTCTTACACCACCGCCTGAACGAGAATTTTGACCTTTTTGACCTCTACCTGAAGTTTTTCCATTTCCACTTCCAATACCACGACCTACACGTTTTTTAGCATGTTTAGCGCCTGCAACTGGTTTTAATTCGTTTAATTTCATTTGTGTGCACCTCCTTATGCTTCTACAACACTTACTAAGTGTGCTACAGTTTTGATCATTCCACGAATTTGTTCGTTGTCAGCTTTAACAACAGAACTTCCGATTTTACCTAAACCTAAAGCTTTAACTGTAGCTTTTTGGTTTTTTGGACATCCGATAGGACTTTTAACTAATGTAATTTTAACTTGTTTCATCACTTAAACCTCCTATAGAATTTCTTCTTTTGCTTTGCCACGGATTGCAGCAACTTGTTCTACAGTACGTAGTTCTTGTAATGCTTTAAATGTTGCACGAACGATATTGATAGGTGTATTAGATCCTTGAGATTTAGACACGATATCTTGAATACCAGCAAGTTCAACTACATTACGAACTGGACCACCAGCAACGATACCAGTACCAGCAGGTGCAGGTTTAAGTAATACTTTACCAGCATCATGAATACCTGTGATTTCATGAGGGATTGTTGTTCCAACAACTGGAACTTCAATAATATTCTTATGAGCATCTGCTAATGCTTTTTTGATTGCTTCTGGAACTTCAGCAGCTTTACCTGTACCGAAACCAACATGTCCTTTGTAGTCACCAACTACTACTAATGCAGCAAAACGCATTCTACGACCACCTTTTACTACTTTAGTAATACGATTAATAGTAACAACACGTTCTTCAAATTCTTTTACTACTGTTTCTTTAACTTGTTCAGCCATGTGTTACCTCCTAGAATTTAAGTCCAGCTTCTCTAGCTGCTTCTGCTAATGCTTGAACACGTCCGTGGTACAAGAAACCTCCACGGTCAAATACTACTACAGTGATGCCTTTTTCTAAGGCTCTTTCTGCAAGAGTTTTTCCAACTAATTTAGCAGCTTCAACGTTTGAGCCGTTCTCAAATTTTTTACCTTTTTCATATGTAGAAGCAGAAACTAATGTGATTCCTTTAGTATCATCGATAATTTGAGCTTCCATATGTTTGTTAGAACGGAATACCGCAAGACGAGGGCATTCAGCAGTTCCACTTACTTTTGTACGTACACGCACGTGACGTGCTTTACGTGCAACTTTCTTATCTTGTTTTACGATCATATCTTAACTAGTCTCTCCTTTCTACTTAGCTTTCTTACCTTCTTTACGACGAATGTATTCGCCACGGTAGTGAATACCTTTACCTTTGTAAGGTTCTGGTCCACGTACTTTACGAGCATTAGCCGCAAATTCACCAACTAATTGTTTGTCGCAACCTAAAACATGAACTTCAGTTTGGCTTGGACAAGTTACTGTTAAGCCTTGTGGAATTGGCATGTTTACTGGATGTGAATAACCCATGTTAAGTACTAATACATTACCTTGTAATGATGCACGGTACCCAACACCAACAATTTCTAATACTTTTTCATAACCTTCGCTAACACCTATAACCATGTTTTGGATGTTTGCTCTAGTTGTTCCGTGTAATGCACGGTGTGCTTTCTCTTCACTTGGACGAGTTACTTTGATTTCTGCGCCAACTACTTCAACTTTAATATCAGCATTAAAAGTGTAACTTAATTCACCTTTAGGGCCTTTAACTACGATAGTGTTATTTTCTACATTTACAGTAACACCAGCAGGAATATTAATTACTTTATTACCAACTCTAGACATGTTACCTCCTACCAAACGAATGCAATAACTTCGCCACCAAGCTTGTTCTTACGAGCTTCACGGTCAGTCATTACTCCATTTGAAGTTGAAATGATAGCTACCCCTAAGCCATTTAAAACTTGAGGTAATTCAGTAGATTTTGCATAAACTCTTAAACCAGGTTTAGAGATTCTCTTAATACCTTTAATAACTCTTTCTTTATTAACGTACTTTAATGTTACTTTAATAACACCTTGTTTTCCGTCTTCGATCTTTTCATATTCTGCAATGTAACCTTCATTTTTTAGAACTTCTAAAATTTCTAATTTTAAACGTGATGCAGGCATTTCAACAACTTCGTGTTTAGCTTGATTTGCATTACGAATTCTAGTTAACATATCAGCAATTGGATCAGTCATTACCATATTCTAGGACCTCCTTCTACCAGCTTGACTTTGTAACGCCAGGAATTTGTCCTTTGTATGCAAGGTCTCTTAAGCAACAACGGCATAATTTGAACTTACGATATACAGAGTGTGGACGACCACAGCGTTCGCAGCGAGTGTAATTTCTAGTACTAAATTTTTGCTTTTTAGCACATTTAACTTTTAAAGATTTTTTAGCCATAACTTCCTCCTACTTCTTTGCAAAAGGCATGCCAAGTTTAGTTAATAATGCACGGCCTTCTTCATCAGTATTTGCAGTAGTAACAATACAAATATCCATACCACGAATCTTTAATACTTTATCGTAATTGATTTCAGGGAAGATAAGTTGTTCTTTAACACCAATAGTATAGTTACCACGACCATCAAATGCGTTAGGGTTTACACCACGGAAGTCTCTTACACGTGGTAAAGCAATTGAAACTAGTTTATCATAGAATTCATACATTCTTTCTCCACGTAAAGTTACTTTAACACCGATAGGCATACCTTCACGTAATTTGAACACGGCAATAGATTTTTTAGCTTTAGTAATAAGAGGTTTTTGACCTGAGATTTGAGCTAAATCTTCAACTGCAGCATCTAATAATTTTGAGTTGCTGATTGAATCACCAACACCCATATTAATAACAATTTTAACAATCTTTGGAACTTGCATTACTGAAGTATATTTGAATTGTTCAGTTAATTCAGGGATAACATTTGTCTTATAATGTTCTAATACACGATTCATTTATTGCTCCTTCCTACTTGTCAAGAACAGTACCAGAAAGTTTACAGAAACGAACCTTAACTTTCTTACCGTCTTTCTCAACAAATTTATAACCTAATTTTGTAGCTTTCTTTTCTTTTGGATCTAAATAAGCTACTTTCGAAACACTCATAGGTGCTTCTTTCTTTTCAATACCTCCATCAGGATTAGCGTTTGAAGGACGATTATGTTTAGTCATAATGTTGATTCCTTTAACAATTACGCGACCAAGTTTTGGAGATACAGCTAATACTTCGCCAGTTCTTCCTTTATCTTTACCAGATAAAACGATTACGACGTCACCTTTTTTGATTCTCATAATGCTTTCGCTACTCCTTTCTTATAGTACTTCTGGTGCAAGTGATACGATCTTCATATAATCGAATTCACGTAATTCTCTTGCAACAGGCCCGAAAATACGAGTTCCTCTTGGGTTCTTATCTTCTTTAACGATAACTGCAGCGTTATCATCAAATTTGATATATGAACCATCTTCTCTTCTTAAAGGTTTCTTAGTTCTAACGATTACAGCTTTAACTACATCACCTTTTTTAACAACACCACCAGGTGTAGAAGATTTAACTGTACAAACACATAAATCACCAACAGTTGCAGTTTTATGTCTTGCGCCACCTAAAATTTTAATAATTAAAAGTTCTTTAGCACCAGAGTTATCAGCAACTTTAACACGAGTTTCTTGTTGAACCATTGTCTAAATACCTCCTAATTATAGAATTACCGCTTCTTGAACAATCTTAACTAAACGGTAACGTTTTGTAGCAGATAGTGGACGAGTTTCCATAATTTCTACAATGTCGCCTTCTTTAGCTTGATTTAGTTCATCATGAGCTGTAAATTTCTTTGAATATTTTACTCTTTTTCCATATAATGGATGTTTACGATAAGTTTCAACCATAACTGTAATTGTTTTGTCACATTTAGCAGATACTACTTTACCTACGTAAACTTTACGACTATTTCTTTCCATAGTTTTCGCCTCCATTAATTATTAGCGTTAGCACGTTCTGTAAGAACTGTGTAACATCTTGCAATTTCTTTTTTAACTTTACGAAGATCTGCAGTCTTTTCAAGTTTACCAACTTCAGCTTGGAAACGTAAGTTGAATAATTCTTGCTTTAATTCGTTAATTTTAGCATAGATTTGTTCATCTGTTAATTCACGAATTTTGCCTGCTAATGTTTTCTTTTCTGCAATCTTCTTAGCTGTTTTCTTGTCAACTTTAACATTCTTTGCCATTAACGATCACCGCTTTCCTTCTTTACAAATTTTGTTTTAACTGGTAATTTGTGAGATGCTAAACGTAAAGCTTCTCTTGCAATTTCTTCACTTACACCAGCTACTTCAAACATAACTGTACCATCTTTAACAACTGCTACATATCCGTCAGGAGCACCTTTACCAGAACCCATACGAACTTCTAGAGGTTTCTTAGTGATAATGTTATGAGGGAAGATTTTAATCCATACTTGCCCGTCACGTTTCATGTAACGAGTCATAGCAATACGCGCTGCTTCAATTTGACGATCTGTGATCCATGCGCCTTCTAATGATTGAAGACCAAATTCACCGAAAGTAACTTCTTTGCCGCCTTTTGCTTTACCTTCATAGCTTACGCGATGAGGACGACGATATTTAGTTCTCTTAGGCATTAACATAATTATTTAGCCTCCTTTTTACCATTAGATTTTTTAGGTTCAGGTTGTACATCTTTATTTAGTACTTCACCTTTATTAATCCAAACTTTAACTCCTAACTTACCATAAGTTGTTAATGCTTCTGCCCATGCATAATCAATGTTAGCACGAAGAGTATGTCTAGGAACTGATCCTTCACTATAACCTTCGCCACGTGCGATTTCAGCACCGCCTAAACGACCTTTAACTAATGTTTTGATACCTTTAGCACCAGCCTTAAGAGCTTTTTGGATTGCTTTCTTTTGAACCATTCTGAATGATGCACGATTTTCTAGATCTTCAGCCATTTTTCTAGCTACTAGAACTGCATCTTTATCAGCTTCTGCTTGTTTAATTTCAACAACAGTTAAGAATACTGTTTTACCAGTTAATTTTTGTAAAGCTTTTACAGCTTCATTTTTCTTAGAGCCACCAGTACCAATTACAACACCTGGTTTAGCTGCATGTACGATTACGATAACTCTTTTTCCTGTACGTTTGATTTCAATACGTGAAACGTATGCTGCTTTGTAAAAGTTTTCTAAGTATGCGCGCACTTTTAAATCTTCGTGTAATAAATTAGCCACTTGATCTTTAGGTGCATACCATTTAGC
>JAZSIL010000169.1:0-3965 GCA_045533785.1 Bacilli bacterium | reverse complement strand
ACTTTTAGATGTTATATTCAAGGTTTTTATAAGAAAAAGAGATTTAAAATCTACATTTTAAACCTCTTTTTAATTAGCTATTATTTTCTAATTTCAATCTTATACATGTATGCAAGTGTATTTAAGATTTTCTTCATCTTTTGATTAATAACTTCATCAGTTAATGTATCAAGTGATTCTAAAGTAATTCTTACGGCAACACTCTTCTTGCCGCTTTCGATCTTATCACCTACATATATATCAAATACAGATACATTCTTAATCATATTCTTATCACAACGATAAATTGCATCGATTACTTCACCAACTAAAATGTTTTGATCCATTACAAGTGCAAGGTCACGTTCAACAGAAGGTACTTTTGATATTTGTTTAAATAATACAACACTAGATGCGATATCAAATAATGGTTGTAGTTTGATTTCAAATACATAAGTTGGTTCAATATCTTCTTGTTTTACAAGTGTTGGGTGAAGTTCACCAAGATAACCGATAACTTCATTATTAAGAATAATTTCAGCACTACGACCAGGGTGTAGTTCAGGACAATCAGTTGATAATGGAGCATATTTAACTTTAGCGCCAACACGTTCAAACATTACATTTAAAATACCTTTTACATAATAGAAGTCAACAACTTCTTTTTTACCTTGCCAATCGCTTGATGAATGAACACCTTGTAAAGCACCTGCTAATAAATAAGTTTCAGTAGGTTCTTTATCTTTTAAACCATATTGCATTGCAATTTCATATAGAGCTAAATTGTAATTCTTACGAGCATTATTGTATTTAACTACATCAATTAAACTAGGAACAATACTTCTTCTTAAAATTGAGTGTTCATCAGTCATTGGGTGTAATAATTTAATTGGTTCTAAGTTTTCCCCAAATAATACTTTACACATATTAGCAAGTTTTGGACTAACTAAAGAATAAGAAACAGTTTCAAAAAGCCCTAAACCTACAAGTGTTTTATTAATGACTTTTCTAATCTTTTGTGCATGTGTAAGTTCACCTTCAACAGTCATTGATGGAAGTGTTTCATTTAATTTATCATAACCATACATTCTTGCTATTTCTTCAATTAAATCTTGTTTGATTTCAATATCAAGACGTCTGTTTGGTACCATTACTTTAATATCACTGCCATTTACTTCAACACTAAAGCATAATTTTTCTAAAATTTCTTTAATTAATGAAGTAGGAATGTTAATACCCAAATATTCTTCAACGTATTTTTCTGTTAAATGAATTTCTTTATCATCTAGGTGTTTAATACCTTCATGAACATAGCCTTTTAATACTTTACCATCAGCATATTTTTCTAGTAAATAACATGCATAATCAACTGCAGCAAGGCTTCTATTAAGATCAACTCCACGTTCAAAACGAACACTTGATTCGCTTCTTAAGCCAAGTCTTGCAGAAGTCTTACGAACTGAAAGTGGTTTAAATACTGCACTTTCTAAAACAATGTTTTTAGTATCAAGTGTAACTTCAGTCGATTTACCACCCATTACACCTGCAACACATACTGCACGATTATTTTCTAAATTATCAGAAATAACAATATCACTAGATACAAGTTTACGTTCTAAATCGTCAAGTGTTTCTAATACTTCCCCATCTAATGCGTTTCTTACAATAATTGTATCACCTAATTTATCTTGATCAAATGAGTGAAGTGGTTGACCAAATAACATAAGTACATAGTTAGTAATATCTACAACATTATTAATAGGTCTAACACCTGATGCAATTAAACGAGCTTTAATAAACTTAGGAGATTCTTTAATTACTACATCTTTAACGATTCTAGCATAATATGAATAACAATCTTCTGTTTCTAATTTTACACTAATTTCATCGCTTGCAAGTTTATCTGTTTCTGTAAATTTATATTCTAATTCATTCATTGGAACATTATACATTGCAGAAACATCATGAGCAACACCAAGCATTGACATAAGATCCATTCTGTTTGGTGTAAGTGAAAGTTCAATTAGATAATCATCAAAACATAAGTATTCAAGTGCATCTTGACCAGGAGTAGCATCGCTATCTAAAACATAAATACCATTTTGATAAATTGCAGGAACATATTTATTTTCAATTCCAAGTTCTTGAAGTGAACAAATCATTCCGTTTGATTCCACACCACGCACCTTTGAATTTTTAATTGTTCCTCCTGGAAGTACTGCACCAGGAAGTGCTACGATTACTTTTTGACCAGCAGCTATATTTGGTGCACCACATACGATTTGATCAACCTTTTCACCTAAATCTACTTTACATACATGTAAGTGATCTGAATCTTGATGATCCACACATTCTAATACATAACCAACTACAAGATTTGTAGCTTTTACCATTTTATTAAATGTTTCAACTTCTACTGAATAAAGTGACATTTCTTCAGCTAATTTTTCAGGTGAAACATTTAAATTTATTAATTCTTTTAACCAATTATATGAAACTATCATTTTAATTTTCTCCTTTAAATTGTTCTAAGAAACGTTTATCATTCAAATAGAAGTTACGAATATCATCTATTCCATGACGTAACATTGTAACACGTTCAATACCAATACCGAATGCAAATCCACGATAAACCTCAGGATCATATCCAGCAGCTGCTAAAACATTTGGATGAACCATACCAGCACCTAGTACTTCAATCCAACCAGATTGCTTACACATGCTACAACCTTTTCCACCACATTTAAAACATGATACATCTACTTCAACACTAGGTTCTGTAAATGGGAAGTATGATGGCTTGAAACGAATTTTACGTGAATCACCAAACATCTTTTGAACAAATAATTGAAGTGTTCCTTTTAAATCTGACATTGTAATATGTTTATCAACAACAAGTCCTTCAAATTGCATGAATTGATGTGAGTGAGTAGCATCATCATCATCACGACGGTAAACTTTACCAGGAGCTAAAATCTTAACTGGAGCTCCTTTTTTCTCTAATAGTGTTCTTACTTGAACTGGAGATGTTTGTGTACGCATAAGTAGATTCTCTGTAATATAGAATGAATCTTGCATATCACGAGCAGGATGTCCCTTAGGAACATTTAACATTTCAAAGTTATACAAATCAACTTCTACTTCAGGTCCTTCTGCAATACTATATCCCATTCCCATAAAAATTTCTTGTACTTCTTCAATTGTTTTTGAAAGTGGATGACTAGTCCCTACTTTAAATTCTTTACCAGGAAGTGTTACATCAATAGTTTCACTCTTTAAACGTTTGTTTACTTCTTCAGCTTCTAAGTATGCTCTTCTTGCAGTAACAGCACTTTCAATTCTTACCTTCACTTCATTAGCAAGTTTACCAATAATTTTTTTATCTTCAATTGATAAAGTTGCCATTGATTTCATAATTTCACCAAGTGGACTTTTCTTTCCCATATAGAAAGCTCTTAAATCATTAAGTTCAACTTGACTATTTGCAGCATTAATCTTTGCTACTGCTTCAGTTTCAATATTTAATAATTGTTCTTGAATACTCATTTTTTCCTCCTAAAAAATAAAAAATGCACCCTTAATATCTAAGGACGCATATAAATCACGTGGTACCACCTTAGTTTACAGCATATAAAAAAACTGTACACTCATAAACCTTTAACGCAAGTCATGCGGGTTTGATTAGAACCACTCATAAGGCGAACACTTCTATAACCTTTACATTTAAAGCTTTCAGTCTATGGCTTTAATCCCTAATAAGAAAGAATTATATACTTTTCCTTAATCAACGTATTTAATATTTATTACTTTATAATTATAACATAATTTACAAATAAAAAGAATAATTTTGCAATAAAAAAAGCTTATAAGCATTTTACTTATAAGCTAATATATCAATACTATCTTGGCACATTAAAATTATCTGGTTCATTTACATGAATTTCACTACATGTATAATTTGGAATGAACTCATTTTGTACAACATG
>JAZSIL010000040.1:0-4216 GCA_045533785.1 Bacilli bacterium | reverse complement strand
GATAAAAATAATTGTTATTATAAAGCAGGAAGCAAAGTTGTATGTTATAATAATATAAGTATGCCATTTACGGTTAGAACAAGACGAGATGGTGATAAAATGGTCCGAAAAAAAGTGAATAAGAAAACTTTAGAAAAAACTTATTACACCCAAAAGGTTAGTGATGTTTTAACTAATAAAAAGATTTCTTATTTAGACCGTCTTAATACCTTAGTTATTACAAATGATTTAAATGAGGTTGTAATTATTTTAGGTTTAACAATTAGTTAATAATTATGATATATAATTTATTATGATAATTTTATAGGAGGAAGCATGATTAATAAAAAAGGAACAAAACGTTTTGGATTTGGTGATATTTTTATTCTTTTACTTATTGCAGGTATTGTTTTTGCGGTTGTAAGATTTGCGCTTAATGGTACGAATTCAGTAAAAGAACTTACATATCAAGAAATCTATGAACATTTTTATGAATATAAAGATACTAATGGTGATGGTGTTTTAGATGAAGTATTATTAAAAGATGTAATTTTAATTGAAAAAATTAATTATAAAGGTGTTCCAGGCGATGGAAACTATGAATTAGTTGAAGTTACAGGGACATTTAAGAAAGATTACACAGAAGCTAAAAGTTTTAAAGCTATCATTAGTTGGAGTGAATTTGCAACGATTGAAAAAGCAAGAGATGAATACATTGATTTAAAATCAAAAGGTGTAGCTCTTGAAACACAAAAGTTTACTATTAATAATCCAACTGTTGTTTCTAATTTCAATTGGTTATCACTTGTTTCATTAATTTTACCAATTGTTTTAGTTGGTGGTGTGTTATTCTTTATTATTAAGAATAATTCTAATAGTAATAATCAAGCATTTGAATTTTCAAAAACTAGAGCAAGACTTGCTAAGAAAACTAATGTAACATTTAATGATGTTGCTGGTTTAAATGAAGAAAAAGAAGAATTAATTGAAGTTGTTGATTTCTTAAAGAATCCGGCTAAATATTTCGATATGGGTGCAAGAATTCCAAAAGGTGTACTACTTTGTGGTGGGCCAGGGACTGGTAAAACATTACTTGCACGTGCTGTTGCAGGTGAAGCTAATGTACCATTCTATTCAATTTCTGGTTCAGACTTTGTTGAAATGTTTGTTGGTGTAGGTGCATCACGTGTTAGAGATATGTTTAAAGTAGCAAAACAAAATGCTCCATGTATTATCTTTATTGATGAAATCGATGCAGTAGGTCGTCAACGTGGTACAGGGCTTGGTGGTGGACATGATGAAAGAGAACAAACACTTAACCAATTACTTGTTGAAATGGATGGTTTTGCAGGCAACTCTGGTATTATTGTTATGGCTGCAACTAACCGTGTTGATATTTTAGACCCAGCACTTCTTAGACCTGGTCGTTTTGATAGACAAATTACGATTGGTAATCCAGATCTTTTAGCAAGAGAAGAAATCTTAAAAGTACACGCAAGAAATAAACGTTTATCACCACGTGTAAACTTAACTGATGTTGCACGTAGAACTCCAGGCTTTAGTGGAGCAGATCTTGAAAACTTACTTAATGAAGCAGCACTTCTTGCTGCAAGAGAAAACTGTCGTGAAATTAAAATTTACCATATTGATGAAGCAATCGATAGAGTAATGATGGGACCAGCTAAGAAATCTAAAAAGTATTCTGATACTGAAAAAGCTTTAATTGCATACCACGAAGCAGGTCATGCAGTAATTGGATTAAAAGTAAAACATGCACAAGTTGTTCAAAAAGTTACAATTATTCCTCGTGGTAATGCTGGTGGTTATAACTTAATGACTCCAGAAGAAGAAACATTTGTTCATACAAAAGAATTCTTAACTGCAGAAATTGTTTCATTCTTAGCAGGTAGACTTGCTGAAGAAATCGTATTTAATCAAATGACAACAGGCGCTCATAATGACTTTCAAAACGCAACTCGAATTGCACGTGCAATGGTTACTGAGTATGGTATGAGTTCGCTTGGTCCTGTTCAATATGAAACTTCAGGTGGACATACATTCTTAGGTCGTGACTATATGACTGAAAAACGTTTCTCAGATCAAATTGCTCTTGAAATTGACCAAGAAGTAAGAAAGATTATTAACGAATGTTATGAACAAGGTAAGAAAATCTTAGAAGAAAATAGAGCACTTTTAGACTTAATCGCAAAACATCTTATTGAAGTTGAAACTCTTACTAGAGAAGACATTGATGATCTTTTAAAAACAGGTCAACTTACTTGGTGGGAAAAGAAAAAAGCTAAAATGGCTAAAGAAGAACAAGAGTTACAAGAAAGATTAGAACAAGAAGAAAAAGAACAGCAACAACAATCAGAATCTAATCAAGAAGATAACGATGAGGATAAAGGCGAATGAGATTAGATAAATACTTAAAAGTATCTAGACTTATTAAACGTCGTACTCTTGCAAAAGAAGCATCAGAATCTGAAAGAATCTTAGTAAATTCTAAAGTAGCAAAACCATCAAAAGAATTAAAGATTGGTGATATTATTACAATAGAATTTGGTAAAAAAGAGATATCAGTAAAAGTAGTATCTCTTACTCCTTCAGTAAAAAAAGAAGATGCTTCAAATATGTATGAACTAATATCTGAATCATTTAAAGAATAAAACAAATTGGCTACGATTAAACGTAGCCAATTTGTTTTTTAACATTGTAACACAACATTGTTTTTTAACATTATTACAAAAATCTGTTGACATTTATAACATAAAATGTTATAATTTAAATGTAAGAATTGAGAGTCCTAAAGGTTATTATTTACTCTAAAGAAGTAATAATCATATTGAAATTCTTGCTACTCCTGGGGAAACAGGTAACATTATATTGCGCTTTAGAGGTTACGCGGGTATTGACATTATAAGAGATATATCTATTTCTAAATATAGAAATAGAATCTTTTATATTGTTGATACCCCTTTTTGTTTTTAAAACTTAGAAATTAATAAAATATGGGGTGATAATATGAGTAATAAAATTTAATAAGAATTCAGTTGTACTAATCAAATAAAACTAATATAAATAATAGAATTTATTTGTATTTTAAAAAACGTGCCGCACTGCGTCTTGAATTGAATTAAAATGAGGAGGTTTATTATGAATAATGAAGTTGAAAAGGAAATTTATTTAGAGATTAAACAAATATTTGAGAATGCTAGAAATAAAGCATATAGAGCAGTTAATTTTGTAATGGTAGAAGCTTATTGGGAAATAGGCAAAGTTATTGTTGAAAAACAAGGTGGAAAAGAAACATCAGAATATGGTTCGAATTTATTAAAAAAAATATCTATTCAGTTAACAAAAGATTATGGTAAAGGATTTGATGTAACAAATTTGAGAAATATGAGACAGTTTTATTTGTTGTTTCAAAAACGCGACACACTGTGTCGCGAATTGAGTTGGTCTCATTATAGGTTATTAATGAGAGTAGAAAATGAAAAAGCTCGAAACTTTTATATAGAAGAGTGTATAAAAGAAAATTGGAGTGTTAGACAGTTGGGAAGGCAAATTAATACATTTTCTTATGAAAGGTTACTTGCTAGTCGTGGTGATTTTAATGTTGTGAAAGATACAACAAATAAGGAACCTAAAAATAATCCAAAAGATTTTGTAAAAGATCCATATGTTTTAGAGTTTATAGGAATAGAACCTAATCATAAATTTTATGAGTCTGATTTAGAACAAGGTTTAATAGATCATTTACATAAGTTTTTATTGGAACTTGGAAAAGGCTATTCTTTTGTAGCTAGACAAAAACATATTAGTTTTGATGGAAGACATTTTTATATTGATCTAGTATTTTATAATTATATTTTAAATTGTTTTGTTTTGATTGACATAAAAAGAGGTGATTTAACTCATCAAGATATAGGACAAATGCAAATGTATGTAAATTACTATACAAGAGAACTTATGAATGAAAATGATAATCCACCGATTGGAATAATTCTTTCTTCAGATAAGAGTGAAACGCTAGTTAAATATACTTTACCAGAAGGACAATCACAAATATTTACTTCTAAATATAAATTATATATTCCATCAGAAGAAGAGTTAATTAAAGAAATTAATGAGCAAATTTCAATATATGAAGAAAAAAAAGTAGGATAAAAAGATTAGGTTCAAATAAAAATGGTTAATGGATGTTAATTTATTTTATACTATAGCACAAACTATA